>CAZFNY010000032.1:0-8039 GCA_964520275.1 Candidatus Woesearchaeota archaeon
TTAACATTTTTTAATCCTTGATACCTCGCCCTTTAGGGCGGGGTGATTCATTTTTGCCTCCTGTTTAATTTATTTTGATTATAATCTGCTATTGCTTTTTTTAATGCTTCTATTCCAAGAACAGAGCAATGCATTTTTATCGGAGGCATGCCCTTTAATTTTTTGATTATATTATCTTTGCTTATCTTTTCTGCCTGGCTTAGTGTTTTTCCTTTTGCAATCTCGCAGACAACATCAGAGCTTGCTATTGCAGCAGCGCATCCAAAAGTCCTGAATCCAATATCTTTTATCTTATTTTTTTCAACCTTTATTTCAAGATGCATGATGTCGCCGCAGGCGACATTCCCCACTTCTCCAACTCCATCTGGATTTTTTATCTTCTTTACATATTTTGGATGTTTGAAGTGCTTCATGAGCTCTGGAGAGTAATTTAGTGAGGGCATTTTATTCATTCAACCTCGTTATCAATTCATTTATCTGTTTTTTGCTCATTCCATGAGCAAGGCAGCCTTGCTCTAGAGTTTCCTGCATTGCCATAGGACATCCCATACACATCATTCCAGATTCAAACAGCATCTCTGCTGATTCTGGATTTATGTCCAGGATTTCACTAAGCTTGGTTTTACCTGAGATTTTTTTCATTGTTGTTTTTGCCATAATTTTATCCTCTTGCCTTGTCTAAAAGAGCCTCGCATTCAACTGGCTCGCAAACACCTTCTTCGTCACACTCAACACATTCGTCTTTTTTCTTCTGTTTTGTTTTTTCTCTTTGGTCTCTCATTTTAGATATTTATTCTTCTCCGAAAATTTCTTCTGCTTCTTCTAGATTACTTCCTTCTTCTTCAAGTTCTTCTTCGCAATCTATCTCGTTTTTGAGATCACAGGAGTGTTTTTTGAATACTTTTTTCATCTTGACCTCCAGATTTAATTAACAAGAGGAGAGATTCTCCTCTCATTTGGATTTTATACGAATGACTGAAAGATTTCTAATCTATCAAGGGTGAAATCTTTCTTAATTTTTCAACAATTCCAGGAAGCTTTTCCAAGACATAATCTATCTCTTCCTGTGTAGTGAATTTGCTAATGCTTATCCTTAAAGAACTATTTGCTTGAATAGGAGTCAATCCGATTGCCTTTAGGACATGGCTTGATTCGAGAGAGTGAGAAGCGCATGCAGAGCCTGTTGAAGTGTAGATTCCAAGATTTTCCAGATAACCCCCGATAGATTCTCCTTCTATATTATTAAAAGAAAGGTTAATATTGTTGCAGAGCCGGTTTTTTCTTGGCCCGTTTAGCTTGACATTTGGGATTTTCAGCAAACCATCTATAAAATAATCTCTTGATTTTTCCATCTGTTCTGCATATTTTGGCTTTGCAACTTCAACTGCTTTTGCAAAACCCACAATCCCAGAGACATTCTCTGTCCCGCTTCGCATTTTTCTTTCGTGCCCGCCTCCATGAAATAAAGGAGTTATGTTGATTCCTTCTTTGACATATAAAACCCCAACTCCTTTTGGGCCGTGAATCTTATGAGAGTTTAATGTAACGAGGCTAAGGTTCTGTTTTTTAACATCCATAGGAACTTTTGTAAAACTCTGGCAGGCATCTGTATGAAGCAAGGCCCCTTTTTTCTTACAGACTTCCCCTATGATTTTTAAATCTTGGATTGTGCCTATTTCATTGTTTCCGTGCATGATTGAGACAACCATGGTTTTTTCTGTTATTGCATTTTCAAGCTCTTTTAAATTTACAAAACCTTCTTTATCCACATCAAGATAAGTGACTGTTGCTCCTTGAGTCTCAAGCCACTTGCAGGTATTTAATACGCAGTCGTGCTCTATCTTTGTTGTTATTATATGGTTTTTCTTTGGGTAATTGGCAAAAAATAAGCCTTTTAATGCAAGATTATTTGATTCTGTTCCTCCAGATGTGAAGAAGATTTCCCGAGTGCTGGCGCCAATTGCATTTGCAATTGTTTTTCTGGATTTTTCCAGTGCATTTTTTGCTTCTTGGCCAAAAGCATGGACAGAAGACGCATTTCCATACTTCTCATTAAAATAAGGAAGCATGGCTTTCAAGACCTCTTCATCTACTTTTGTTGTTGCAGCATTGTCGAGATAGATGGTTTTCATCTTCCACATCCCTCGCAATAAAAACATTTTTTTCCGCAATGAAGCGTGGCGTGCTTTTTAATCAGATTCAGCATTGGAACAATTGTGTCTTTGTTGAGAGAATATGCTCGTTCTCTTCCTTTTTGCCTCACATTGACAATATTGCAGTGCTTTAATGAAGCGAGTGCGTGGGAAATCTTGCTCTGTTCTACCTTAAGCTCTTCAACAAGCTCGCCAACATTCCTTTCTTTTTGCCTTAATAATAGGATAATGTCTATCTTCAAAGGATTGGCAAGGTTTGTAAAGAAGATGTGATATGCTGTCTTTTTCATATGAAACTCAATTCATATATATTTATAAATGTTTGTGTCTTAGAGGATATAATTCTGGAATGGATAGATAATAATTAATCCAAATCTTCATGCATGTCATTGAGATATGTAAATCCTCTTACAATTGAGTCATTATGTGGACCCTCTTTAAATGAATTATAAAAACCTCTTATGTAAGCTTGGGTTTTGGTTATTCTTCCTAATTTTCTAGCAGTTTCGATTTCTTGCTGAGTTTTTTCTGGATTTATTCCATTCTGAGCATTATTATATCTTTTAAACGGCGCATAAGCAAAATTAATAATTCTATTTTTATTTCTTTGAACTAAATATATCTCAAATTTTCCATCTCTATGTGCTTCTTTAATTCTCCCATGTGCTCTTTTAATTCTTTCGAGTAGATTCATTTACCATCAAAAACTTTCTGATATTTAAATTTATATATCCTGAACTTAATTCTTCAGTGAACAGATAGATTAATAAAATGGATTTATCCCTCTATAAAGCAGGGTTCTATTAAAATGACAAAAATATTTGAAGCAAAGCAAAGGACACTTGAGGATACGCAGAAAATCCTGCATCCTCTGGTGAAAGAATGGTTTTGTAACCCGCATTAAAAAAGTATTTAAAGGTGTGGTATATAATAATTACATGTTCTATAATAATCTACCTAAAGAAAAAGTCCTAGAGATACATGCTTTTGCAATTGATAAAAGAAAAAAAGAAAACTTGGGACAAAGAAAAATTTCAAGATTAATTAAGAATAAATTTAAAGTAGATATTCATGAAAATACCATAGCTAATTGGATTTATCTTAATAAAATTCCCTTTGGAAATGAAAAAACACAGTTCAAACCCCTCCCCAAACCAAAAAAAGAAAAACTCTACAGATTATACATTTTGAATAAACAAAGTGCTCAAAGAATAGCAAAGAGGTATAAGGTCTCTACCATAATTGTGATTCATTGGTTAAGAAATTATAATATTTATACCCGAACCCACAAAGAGTCTATGAATACTTTGTTAATAAAAGACGAATTAAAAAACCAAAAATTAAAAAGACCAACTAAAGATTTTTCTAAACTTTCCCCAGAGAAAGCTTACATCCTGGGTGTTCTATGTGGTGATGCATGGATAAATAAAACAAGTATCAAACTTGAAATAAGAAAAGACGAAGATTTCATTGCTAAATTTTCCGATTGTTTTAATAAAATTTATGGGTTTAAATATGATTATCATTATTACCCAAAGAGAAATAGCTATGTCCTATCTGTTTCATCTCAAATAATTTGTACCGATTTATTAAAATTTGGGAATTTTGGAACCTTTGTTTGGAGAGTTCCAATAGACATTTTAGAGACTGATAATATTCTATTAAAGTCGAATTTTTTAACGGGTTTTTATGACAGTGAGGGTTCTGTTGCTAAATATTGTATTACTGTATCTTCTGCGAACAGATTAGGCTTGGAAGGTGTTAGTTCGTTGTTGATTAACTTAGGAATCAATAACAAAGTGAAAAAAACTAAAAGAGGTTACTATTTGATAACTATCACAGGAAGAGAAAGAATTAAAACCTTTAAAGAAAAAATAGGATTTACCATTAAAAGGAAGATGGATAAAATATATATTCAAAATGACACAAGTTAAATTTATCGATAAGCAGAACTCAGATAAAGAGATTCATGCAGTTTTACATCCAATTGTTTCTGAATGGTTTAAGAAAAAGTTTGGAGGGTTTGCAGAATCACAAAAATATTCTATTTTACCCATACATCAAAGAAAGAACATACTTCTTTCATCTCCAACAGGAAGTGGAAAGACTCTGTGTGCCTTTGCTTCTATTTTGAGTTACCTTATAGATTTGTCAGAGAAAGGAAAATTAGAAGATAAGATATATGCTGTTTATAGTTCCCCACTTAAGGCATTATCGAGTGACGTGGAATTCAATTTGAAGCAACCCTTGAGAGAAATGGAGGAACTTGCTGGAAAAAAATTTGGTATAAGAGTCGCTTTAAGGACAGGAGACACGACAGTTTCAGAAAGAGCAAAAATGATGAGAAATTCTCCGCATATCTTTGTGACAACTCCTGAGACTCTTGCGATAGTCCTGACAACCAAAAAATTTGTAGAGAAACTGAAAGCAGTGGAATTCTGCATTGTTGATGAGATTCACGCTTTAGACAACAAAAGAGGGACATATCTGAATCTGACTCTTGAAAGACTTAATGAGATCAGCTCAACCTGGCCTGTCAAAATTGGATTAAGTGCCACAATCTCTCCTTTAGAAGAGGTTGCGAAATTTTTAGTAGGAATTGCTCCAGACAGAGAGGTTTATTTCTGCAATGTTCCACTTACAAAGAAACTAGATGTTCAGGTGTTAAGCCCTGTCAAAAATGTTGTGGAAGATGAGGGTTTGCACTTGAAAATGTATAATTTGATATCTAAATTGATATTGGAGCACAAGACAACACTTATTTTTACTAACACAAGGTCAGCAACAGAGAGAGTTGTCAATTACCTTAAAGAAAGATTTCCCACAGAGTATGGAGATGACAATATTGCTGCACATCATTCTTCTTTGAGCAAGGCCCATAGATTTGACATAGAGGAAAAACTGAGAAAAGGCGAGTTAAAAGTTGTTGTGTGCTCTACTTCTTTGGAATTAGGGATTGATATTGGTTATATTGACCTTGTGATAATGCTCGGAAGCCCGAAATCAAGCTCCAGAGCACTTCAAAGATTAGGAAGAGCAGGGCACAAGCTACATGACACTGCAAAAGGAAGATTTATTCTTTTAGACAGAGATGACCTTGTGGAGTGCTCTATAATCCAGAAAGAAATGATTGAAAGGAAAATAAACAAAGTCAGGTTTCCGAAAAACTGCCTGGATGTTCTTAGCCAGCAGATTTATGGCATGGCAATCTACAAGGTTTGGGATGTTGATGAGCTTTTAGCCACAATCAGAAAGAGCTATTGTTATTCTGAACTCTCGAAAAAGGATTTTTGGGATATTATCAGCTATTTATCTGGAGAATACTCTCTGGAAAAAAGCTCTGTCTATGGGAAAATCTGGTATGACAAGGAAACAAACCAGATTGGGAAAAGAGGCAAGCTTGCAAGAGTGCTTTATCTTACTAATATAGGAACAATCCCAGAAGAGTCTTTTGTAAGAGTAAAAGTGGCAGGAACAGAAGAAAATGTGGGAATGATTGATGAGGCTTTTTTGTCGCGAATGAAAAGAGGGGATGTTTTTGTTTTAGGAGGAAAAAAATATCAGTATAGATATACCCGAGGCATGAACCTTTATGTCTCTTCTCAGGTGGCACGGTCTCCAAACATCCCTTCCTGGTTTTCAGAGGCTCTTCCTTTGAGCTTTGACTCTGCTTTAGAGATAAATGAATTCAGGAAATTGATGAGGCAGAAACTGAATTCAGAAGAGCCAAAATCAAAGACAATCCAGTTTATCAAGTCCTATCTTTATGTTTCAGAGGAGAGTGCAGAGGCAATATACAATTATTTTCTGGAGCAGCATAGTTTTCTTGAAATCCCTGACAAGGGCACTATAATTGTTGAAAAATTTGTGGATAATGAGAAAAAATACCTGCTTTTCCACGCACTTTACGGAAGAAGAGTCAATGATGCTTTCTCAAGAGCACTGGCTTATGTAATGGGGGTTTTTGGAGAAAGAGACATTGAGATTGGAATAACTGACAATGGGTTTTATCTTTCTGGAGAAAGGATGTTCCTGAATAAAGCACTTGGAAAATTAAAAGGAGAAGAGCTGGAGAAGATTTTGAAAGAGGCAATAGACAAGACAGATGTCCTGGCAAGAAGATTCAGACATTGTGCAACCCGTTCTCTGATGATACTCAGGAGCTATAAAGGAAGGACAAAGACAGTGGGAAAACAGCAGATGAAATCTCATTTTCTGCTTGCTGCTGTGAAGAAGATTTCCAATGAGTTTCCTATTCTGCGAGAGGCAAGAAGAGAAGTCCTAGAGGATTTGATGGATATTGAGAACACAAAACTTGTCCTGAAAGATATTGAAGAAGGAAAGATAAAGATAAAGCCAGTAGAAACCAGTCTTCCTTCTCCATTTGCCCTTAATCTAATTCTGCAAGGCCACACAGACCTTATCAGGATTGAAGACAAACAGGAATTCCTGAGAAGAATGCATGAGCTGCATGTCAAGAATATTTTGAAGAGAGGGGAGGGAAAAGACTGGTTTTGCGGCAACAAATAGCATATTTATACTATAAACGAAAGATATATAAATGTATAACCTTTGTAGAGAATATGATAAAAATACCCCTGCAAACAAAATTGAAGCGAGAAATCCACAGGAAGATAGCATATGCTCAAGATTTAATCGTAAAAGAAGTTTATTCTGTTTTTGACAAGGCAGTCTTGCATGGAGGAACAGCTATTTGGAGGTGCTACAATGGGAGAAGGTTCTCTGAAGATTTGGATTTTTATTTTCTTGATGATAAGAGAAAAATAGAATTTTTATTTGAAAATTTAAAAAAAGCAGGGTTTGAGATCAAAAAGAAAAAAATTTCAAAGAATAGCATTTACTCTGAATTAGAATTGAACAGGCTCTTAGTAAGATTAGAGGCAACTTTTCAGAAAGTTCCTGGAGTGATATGCGATTATGAAATGTCTGATGGAAATATTCTTGCCGTATACAGCTTGACTCCTGAATTGTTTTTGATGGAAAAATGCAATACTTATCTCAAGAGATTTAAAGTCCGGGACCTGTGGGATGTTTTCTTTTTGCTAAAAATCACGGAAAATCCCAGGCTAATAAAAGAAATCGGCAATCTAATCAAAAATTATAAAAAACCAGCAGATGAAGAAGACTTAAAAGTTATCCTGCTCGAGGGAATAATCCCTTCTGCAGATGAAATGATTGAATATATAAAAAGAAAATGGGAAAACAAATATATATAGAAAAAGTAGAAGCTCTCTTTGAAAAAAGCCCGGTTGTGGATTTTAAATCATTAGAGAGAATAACCAGCAAGACCAAAGATAGCAATTATGCCAAATTATTGGTCCATAACCTGATAAAAAGAGGAAAAATAAAAAAGATAGGCAAGGGAATCTATACCAAGCATAATGAAACTTCCC
This sequence comes from Candidatus Woesearchaeota archaeon, assembly GCA_964520275.1. Taxonomy (GTDB): domain Archaea; phylum Nanobdellota; class Nanobdellia; order Pacearchaeales; family GW2011-AR1; genus CAZFNY01. The sequence goes on from CAZFNY010000032.1 coordinate 7,568, forward strand.
TTGCGGTATTCTCCTTCAAGCCAGCTTATCTTGGCCTGCAAAGCGCTTTAAGCCATCATAAAATCTGGGAGCAAGAAACGATTCCAGTCATCATTACCATAAAAAAAGTCCGGACAGGCATAAGAAACTTGATGGGGGGAAATATCCTGCTGCGAAATATCAACAGGAAATATTTTTTTGGCTCAGAGTATATAAAAGAAGGTGATTTTTACCTTCCTTATTCGGATCTAGAGAAAACTTTTATTGATCTGGTTGTTTTTAATCAAAAAATTGATGGAGAGATATTGAAAAAGATAAAAAAGAAAATCAATAAACAAAAATTGCTGAATTATCTGAAAAAATATCCCTTAAAAACCAGGAAAAGGATAATAAAATTGTGCTAAGAGGATATGGGGGAGGGGGGTAGGAATGGAAGAGGGGGGTTATATTGGAACTGTTGGCGAAGGAGTAAATGCAGAGATAATAAGAAATT
>CAZFNY010000033.1:0-7752 GCA_964520275.1 Candidatus Woesearchaeota archaeon
GTAACATTAACAGTTATAGTATAGTTGCCTACATCTGCTTTTCTTGGAGTAAAAATTGCCTCATATTTTGTCCTATTAGGGAGAGAGGTAATAGGCCAGCTATAATCTCTTGTAAAATTGAATAAACTTGTATTTGCCCCTTGAATTGTCACGTTAATAGTCAGAGTTTCATTATAAAAGCTCTTTTGCCCAGAAGGGATTTTAAAATCATTATCATCTACCCAAAGAATAAAGATTGTGTAGTTGTCTTCTGTTGCATTCGCAGAAGATTGGTTATTGATGGTAGAGGGGGTTGCATTAGTTGCCCCTATATTTAAGATGACAGGAGCATCATTGATATTAAAAACAGTAAAATTAAAAGTGGTTGTATTTGTTAGATAACCGTCGCTGATTGTTATATTCACAATGTGCTGGCCGACATCTTCATCAATTGATGTGAAGTTTATTATTCCTAAAGAAGTCAGATTAAAAGAGGAAAAAGATGTGTCATTCACATAAGTAAATGTTAAAGTCCCTCCATCAGGATCAGTTGCGTTTTGGGAAAGATTAAGATAAAGATTACTATCTTCATTTATAAGAAAAGTTTTTGTTAAGGGTTCATTCCAATAAGGATAATTGTTATTTATAATAGATAAATTAAAAGTCCCGTAATCCAAAGTATTTTCAGAATCCCTTACACTTACATTTATAGTATAATTTCCCACATCGCTTGGACTAGCAGTGAATCTTATTTCTGCTGTTGTTCTGTTTGTTCCAGCGACAGGCATCTGCAGGATTGTAATGCTAAAATTTGATAGAGTTAACTCTTGGGCTAAATTCGATTGGTTTAAGATAATTCTAGTAAAATTGATTGTTTCATTAAATCCTCCGTAACTGCTGTTCTTGTCTGGAACTAACAAATCATCATCATAAACAGTAAGATTTATCACTGTTGCTAAATTCATAGAAGTATTGACATTTGCTATAGCAGATAAATCAGGAATATCGTTGGTTGTCCTATTTACACGAACATAAATCTGGGTGGTTGAATTTTCATCATGGGTCAAATCATTAATAGTAAAATTTATTGTCCAGTTTCCAATTTCTGTTTTTTGCGGCGTGATATTTATAGTGATGTTCTTCTCAAAATTTGAGGAAGTTACAGATTCATTTGCCTTAAACCAACTAGTATTTGAAACTTCACTTTGTCCAGCAGCATAATTTCTCAAAATTCCATAGCTGGAAAAATTCAAGTTATCAGCTTCTCCCTTAGTTCTGATAGTAATATTACATGTTCCAGACTGATTTTCTTGAAAAACTTTTTCCTGGCAATCACTAACATTAACTGAAAGTGAAGAGAATATATTAAACGTGACTATTGTGGAATAATAAGTTGTCTTATTCACTTTATATGTTAAATTGTCACAATACGCATGAGGGCAAGGATAATTTGCTCCTGCATCTCTGACAGAGATATTTGCATAATAAATCCCAGTATAATTATTTAAAGGGGTCATGCTCATCAAGGCAGATATGTTATTCGGGTGAGTGAGAGTGAATCCAAGGTCATAAAGAGAGCAATTTTGATTATTGGTATATCCACTCCAAGCTGCGTGAGTGCAGTTAGTGCTGTTGAAAGTTACATTAAATATTAATGGATATTGGTTCTCTTCATCTGTTGCATTTAAATAAGATGACAAGGAGCTTGACGGAGTAAAATTATATGTGGAGTTAATTGAAGTAATGTTCGGAAAATCATTTGTTGCGTTGATGATAAATTCAAAAGTTGTACCAGAAGTGTATGTACTACCCTCAGTTATATTCCTCCAAGAAACTCTTATCGGGATTTCAAAAAAACCAGTTTGATTATCATAAGTAGCATTTATGCTAAGATTTCCCGTTGAAGAATTAATTATGGAAATCCAAGAGGAGATCTCACTTTCAGAAACTTCAACAAAATTCCATTTCAACTTATTGGTTAAATCAGTAAATATTGTAAATGAAATGTCTGCTCCAGTCCCAGTAATATTAGCACTTAGGTTATGATAATAAACCGAGTCTTCAATCGTAGTATAATTTACGTTATCTCCGATAAGGACAATATCATTGCTAGCTGCCAGAACAAATCCCAAAATTCCAATCAAGATCACAATCCCAAAATAAAATAAAAGATTATTTCTCATTTTTTATTTTTTCCTCCACTTTTTTCAAGAAATCATTAACGGCTAAATCAATAAACTGTTTTTTATTAACAAATTTCAACCTATTTTCCTCTTTTAGAATAAAATCTTCTACTTTTTTCAATAAAGAACCATCAATTTTTACAACAGAACCATTCTCCTTATTCTTCCCTCCCATTTAAGTTACTCCTAATTACTAAGAATTACCAAAAGTAACTATTTAAATGTTTGGCTTTTTGCTTCTTTCAATCATTCTCTTGTATCTTAAAACCCTGATAAGCTTAATAATTATTAATGCTATTATAATAATCAATAAAATTAAAAATCCATAAATGACATTAGTTCTCTTCAAAAGAGGGGTTTCTGGGATGCATTTCCATGGACATGGTCCCCCACAATCAATTCCTTGCTCTCCTTGATTCTTTATTTTGTCGGAGCAACTTGGGCAGGAAGGACACGGACCCCCACAATCGACCAAAAGCTCGCAATCTCCCTCATGGCAATTTTTAACTCCATCTTTACAGCTTGGATTTTCAGTATAAAGGCAATCAATAACCTCTTCTGGCTTTCCTGAATTTGAACTGCAATTTTTCAAATCAGAGCATTTCCTTATCTGGAACCCGCATCTATCTTCTGTCAATTGCTTCAAACTGCAATTAGCATCAATTAGCCTATAGCCCAATCCAGACAAGATTCCTTGTTCTAAAGAGCTCTTAGCATTCTGGCAAATATTCCATGCAGTGCACCCCCAAGAAGGAACACAGGAAAGTCCTCCTCCACCGCCTCCTCCTCCACCACCGCCAGAAGGATTAAAACACTCGACAAAAGAAACACTCAAATTCCAGGTTAAAGAATCATTTAATTCCCCGTCAGTGATATCCACTTTAAGTTTGCGTTCTCCAGAAAAACCGCAAGGAAAAGTGTAACTAAAATTATCAGAATTTATTAGATTTCCTTCATGGAACTCTATAAGTTTATTATCCACATACCAATAGGCGTCTGGAATTGTTCCATCAGGGTCATATTTTATTATCCCAAAATCAAGCTTATTGGTTGCAGAAACATTAAGATTTAATTCATATGGCGTTCTATTGATTATTGTTGGGGCTCGGTTTTGGTTTGTGATAGTCAGCCAGAAATTATCACAGGTTGTTATTGACCCCCCGCTCTGCCCGCAGAATTTCTGAATATCAAGATAAGGGTTTGAAATGCCAGTATCATTGACACACAAAGTAACATTATAAACTCCTGCTGCACTCTGATTTGTTGCTGTAAAATTGATAAATGCATTTTCTCCAAACCTAGTCAAATTGAATAAATCAATCCTAGAACCGCTTGAATTTATTATTGTAAGATTAAATCTATGAACCCCATGTCCAAACAAGTCATACTCCACATCACTTACATTAACCCACTGAAATAAAGTTGAATTCTCTCCCCTGTTCCAGATAGTCTTGGTTGTTAAACCAAGGGGGGGGTTTATCATAGGAGGATTGTTAATTTCTATCACAGTAATGTTAATTATTTTTGTATCTGAGCGATTTCCATCAACAACCGAAACATTTAATGGATATAATAGAAATCCATTATTAATTCCTCCTGCTGCTTCTTTAGGCAAAAGTGCAGAGTTAATTGAAAAAAAACTAGTATTTCCCCATAGATTTCTGTTATAATTCACCCCAATAGGGAAAAGAAAAAAATAATTGTTAGAATTAGAAGTCATGCTCCCCTGTAATAAATCCTCATCAGCATCTGTTGCATTAAAATTATAAAGAAATTCTTTTCCCTCACAGATATAAGCAGTCTGATTCAGCCCATTGATTATCGGAGCGCTATTTGGAACATAAACAAAAAAAGTAACATTATCTGTAAATCTTTTTTCTCCAATAAACGCATCAACAAAAAGCTGGTTTCCCCACCTCGCAGCAGTAAAAGTAGTGTTTGGACTAAATGCAAATCCTTGATAAGTCCAGACATTATGCCTAAGGTCATATAAATTATAAATCCAAGAGTCCATAACCTCACTAGAGGTGACATTCAAATCTAAAATGTAGGAATCTCCTATGCTAAAATTATAAGTTTCATTAAGAGGATGTGTAATATTAATCTCAGGATTTCCAAGAATCCCAAAAGAAATCTGACCAGTAGCAGAAGTCCCAAATCCTGTAGATTTGGAGCCAGAGAAAAAAATAAGATAAAGGTTAAACACTATAACTGCTATAAAAAAAACTAAAAGAATATACTTGTAAATTTCCGGCAAAGAATCTATCCTCTTATAAAAACCTCTTCTTGCTTTTTTATCCCTCTTCATCAAATAAAAAAGAAAAACCCCTTAATAAAATTAACCCTAATTGCCCTAATAGACTATTGCAACTAACACAGAATCTATATCCTCAAATCTTATCTTTTTATCATCAAAATTATTATTGTCCCCTCTTGTTACAAAAAACCCTCCAGACTCATCTTCCCCTCTTTTAATCACTCTATGGACAATCATCTCACTTCCTTGTTTAAAACTGACTATATCTCCGATATGGATTTGCCCTTCTGCTTCTGGCTTGAATCCAATTCCAGTCGCAGAGCTTGCAAAAACAGGGACCATGCTTTCTGAAGAAGTATATCTACTCAAAACAGAATTCTCTATTTTGATAATAACTTTATCTTTATCTGCAATTATCTTGTCTTCAGTGATAAAATCTGAAGGAGCCTTCAAATCCTCTTTTCCAAGCAAAACAAATCCAGAAATCCCCCCAACATCAAAAACATAAATAAAAAATCCCAAAATCAAAATCAAAATGATGACTACTAAAATTAGCTCTATTTTCTGATATTTCTCCATAATATCTCGAAAAAATGAGAGATTATAAAAATTATTGTTCTCTGATATCTCTCTTAAAAACTGCAGTAAAGTTTCCAGAATAATTACCTATCGGCTCATTGGTGAAGATAATTGTTGAAACACTAATCTCCCTGACTTCGCCCTCTTTTAAATAAACTGGAGTATCAAAAATCATAAAATCTTTTACTTCTCCAGAAACCTCAAATTCAATTTTTACAGGAAAATTGTAATTATTTTTTATTTTTATTTTTTTTCCACCGCTAGAGCCAGAAGGTATGCTCCCAAAGTCGAGGGTTTCATTTTGAACTTTAAGGCCAGCTACCTTATCTATCTGGATGTATATTGGGATTACTTCTTTTCCAAGATCACTATCCTTGTTTACAAATAATATTAAAAACAAAACCAGAACAGCTAAAGGAAGTAATATAAAAGATATGACATAAACATTTTTAAGATTTTTATTTCTTACGAGAGCTCTTAATTTTCCCATGTTTTATGTGATTAATTTTTTGGATAAATTTAATTGCAATCAAAATTAAAATTATGAGTATACCCAAACCGCCAATTATAAACCAAATCAGAATAGAAGGCCCTTTATAAAACTGAACTTTAACCATCTCATTTGTTGTTCCTCTTTGATCTTTGCCATAATAGGTTAAAGTAAGATTTGCATCATAAGCTCCTTCAGTAAAGTTTGAAGTATCAACATATCCTGTGATGATTTTCTTTTCCCATGGAGTCAGAGAAGTTGAGGTTGTTTTAAAAGAGCTGAAAACTATAGACCCATTTAAAATCTGAACATCAGCAAAAACACCATCAATATTGTTATTCCAGCCACTCTCAACCTCTATATTAAAGGGCTGCAGTTTGGTTATGGGAATGCGATTAGAATAATTTGTTATATCTATATTAAGGTCACCTACTCTAAATGTAGTTTCAGCCTGATCAAGAGCCCCGTAATCTACAAATGCTATTGCCTTATAGTTTCCAGGATTTAATTCACGAGTTTCCAATTGTTTTTGAAGAACAATAGACTCTTGACTCCCTAAAAACCTATTGTTAAAATACAAATCTCTGACTTTCTCATTTCCAGAATAAATTTCAATTTTAGGAGTAATGTTAACACCTTCTGTTCCCTTGCTTGAAATTCCCAGCTCAAAATTTACAGGCTCTCCAACATTAACATCATATCCTTTCAATTGTAACTCTATGTATCTTCCAGGATAAGGCACATAAATATCAACAGCACCCACTACAACAATTCTTGTTCCTATAAACCCTGTAGCTAATTCTGGGTCTATCTTCTGTCCCACAACAATTGAAAGTCTGTGCGGGCCCGGCGTCTCAATTGAATGAGGAAGATTAATTGTTGCTATAAATTCTCCACTATCAACAATACCTATTTTGTCAAAAGAAACATATTTAGCTAAATCACCTTCTGCGGAAACTTCCACCTCAATGTCAGGAGAAGAAAGGACATTATAACGAATACCAATAACATCATCCGGCACAAAGTTGTATGATTTTATTGCCGGGCTAAGCCCCAATGAAGAGACATTTTGCAAAGTAATAACTAATAGGATTAAATAAATTAAAAACTTCACCTTTTTTTCTGACATAATAAGTCAAGTAAAAAATTATTTTTATATCTTACTGTTTTGAAGATTTTTGTTTAAAACCTATAAAAATACCCTACTTTATGTTGCATAACTAAAACTGAGAAAAAAAGAGTTTATTGTTTTAATTCAAAATCTAAATAAAAGATTAAGGAAGAAATCCTGTAGCAGTGATTATTGCAGTTCTATATCCTGTCTGAGCAGGAGCGAATTGTGAGATGTTTACCTGGAAGTCTATCCTCAATTCATTTCTATCAACAGCATACTGAGTTTGGTTACAAATCTTAACGTTTTGATTAGCTACAATATCAGTGTATGCCAAAGGTGTAAGAGTGGCATCACAAGTAAGTGGCTCAGCACCGCCTGTAATGTTATATTCTTGAACCTTCCATCTAAATGCAGAACTAAGGCTTCCACCAGCATCAATTAAAGTTGAAGCGTTTTGGTTAGAGCTTAAATTAATAGCTATAGGTAAACTTGATCCTAATGTGGTAAGTATTAATCCAGTTGTTTGAGGAACCCATCCTTGCCCACAAATTATAGGATTAACAGTATTATTTGTGTCTAAGAGAGCAGAAGTGCCACAAGAAGTATTTACAAAACCAGAACTCCAGTTAATTAAATTTCTTGTAAAATTAAGTTCAATAACCTGTTGAATTTCTAAAGTAACATTTCCAGGGCTTGATGAGGCAAATCCAGAGCCTCTAAGATTTAAAGTACTAATAACTCCAAACACAGAAACAACTACAGCAATAACAGCTACAACCATTAAGACATTAGTAACACCGCCTGATAATTGTTCGTCCATTATTCTGTTGTCCCCCTTTCTGATTCTGGAATTATTTTAAATGAAACCTGGCCAGAAGATGGTCCTTGATTGTTAATCTTCTCAACAGTTTTTGAGCCACCAAAATTAGTAGTAAATGTTAATACAACACTAAAAATTGAAAGCAAAATTGTTATCAACAACAATATCACCACGATTTTTTGATTATCCATCTTTTCTCCCCTTTTGATTATGATAGAATTATGGAAATAACCTTTATAATTCTTCCTATTTCCATTAGTCTTTGACTAATGGCGAGCTTTTTCTGTTTTGATTAATTGATTATGGTGTAGCCGTGATGTTCGGCTACTG
>CAZFNY010000034.1:0-7679 GCA_964520275.1 Candidatus Woesearchaeota archaeon
AGGATACCAAAAGGTTTAAAAACTAACTTTTGATATCTTTTATTATTGAGGAGTTGTTAAAGCCCTATTAAATTATCCCCAATTTCCTGCCTTATCTTTGTCAAGATGCAACATATTCTACAACCCAAACATTCCAAACTGAGTGAAAAAGAAGCTGAAGAGCTTCTTAAAGGACTAAATGTTTCTAAGGCACAGATTCCAAAAATATTTCTAACAGACCCTGCGTTGCCAGAGGGTTGCAATGTTGGAGACATAATTAAAATTGAAAGAAAAATAGATGACAAATCTGTTTTTTATTACAGGGTTGTGGTATAATATGGCCAGAGACAATAAGCATATGCTTGTCAAGAGATATCTGGAAAAACACTCTTTAGTGGAATCCAACATCACTTCTTTTAATAATTTCATTGAAAAAAGGATGCAGGAGATTGTTGATGAGATAGGAGAAACAATAAAGAATAATGATTTTGAGATAAAGCTGGGAAAAATAAAAGTCGGAAAGCCGAAAATAATCGAGGCTGATGGAAGCTCCTCTTTAGTAATGCCTTCTGAAGCCAGATTGAGAAATCTCACTTATGCTGCCCCAATTTATCTTGAAATAACAGTGAAGAAAGACGGCCAGATTGATTCTGAAGAAGTGGAGATTGGAAAAATACCTATTATGGTTAAGAGCAAACTATGCAACACTTTTGGGATGCTAAAAGAAAAACTCATAGAGAATTATGCTGACCCCTTGGATCCTGGCGGATATTTCATAATCAAAGGAAATGAAAGAGTCATGGTCATGGCAGAAGACCTTGCAGAAAACCAGGCTTTTGTTGAGCCTGATTCAAAAGGGAATTTAATGCTAAAATTATTCTCATTAAAAGGGACTTACAGGATTCCGACGACAATTTCAGAAGATAAAAAAGGGCTTTTTGAAGTGTCTTTTGGAAAATTCAGGGATATCCCTGCAATAGTGATGCTTAAAGCACTGGGATTGATAAAAGAATCTGACATTGCAAAAAGTATAGGCAAAGAAACAGATAGTGTGATTGTCAATCTGTATGAGTTTGTCAACATAGCAAACAAAGAAGACGCTATGATGTTTATTGCTGAAAAAACAAATCTGCAGGGAACAAAAAAAGAGATACTGGACAGGGTAAAGCAGAGAATCAACTCTTACCTTTTCCCGCACATAGGGCAGAAAAAAGAAGACAGGCTCAAAAAGGCTACAACCCTCTGCAAGTTTCTAAAGCAGTTTTTATTATCCAAAGAAAATCCCAAGCTTAGAACAGACAAAGACCACTATGCAAATAAAAGGGTCAGACTCTCAGGAGACCTTCTGGCAACTTTGTTCAGAGTCAATCTTGGAATCTTAATAAGAGATATCCAGTATTCGCTGCAAAAATCCTCTAAAAGAAAAAAATTCTTCTCAATCAAGATAATTGCTAAATCTACTTTATTCTCCCATAGAGTTGAATCTGCTATTGCAACAGGCAGTTGGACAGGAGAAAGAAGCGGAATAACACAGAACATGGACAAGACAAACTATCTTGCTACAATCTCACAGCTTCAGAGAGTTTCGAGTATGCTGTCCAGCGAGCAGGAAAATTTCGCTGCAAGAACACTCCACCCTACTCATTATGGAAGATTCTGCCCTATTGAAACTCCAGAAGGAACAGAGATAGGATTGAGAAAAAATCTCGCTATCTTAAGCAGAGTATCTACTCGGGTGGACCTTGATGAGGCTAAATTTTTAAAAGATTTAGAATCGATGGGCCTTATAATAGAAGAGAATGGCCTAAATGGAAGCAAAGAGATAGATGTTTTTCTTAATGGAAAATTTGTAGGCAGTGTAGAAAATCCAAAAGAATTTGTAGGAAAGATAAGGGAGAAAAGAAGGCATAATGAGCTTCCTGAACAATTGAATGTAAGAAATAATGAGCCTTTTAAGACAGTCGTGATATCAACAGAGCCAGGAAGAGTATTGAGGCCATTGATAGTTGTTGAAAACGGCGCACCTAAGTTAAAAGATGAGCATTTAATAAGGATAGAACAGAATGAGATAGATTGGAAATATCTTATTGAAAATGGAATTCTAGAATATCTGGACGCTTCTGAAGAAGAAAACGCATTGGTCGCTTTGTATGAAGAGGAATTGAGCCCAGAACATACTCATCTTGAAATAGATCCTCTAGACTTGTTCGGAGTTGTTACGAGCCTTGTTCCATACGGAAATCATGACCAAAGTTCCAGATTAAACAGAGGAAGCAAGACACAAAAACAGGCTTTGGGAATATATGCTGCTGATTATCTCTGCAGGCTTGATACAGATGTCAGCATACTCCAGTACCCACAAAAACCTGTTGTAAAGAGTTTTGTTTATGATACACTGCAAAACTATCCTGCTGGACAGAATCTGGTTGTTGCTATTATGACTTATGAAGGGTATAACATGGAAGATGCTTTGGTGTTCAATAAGGGAAGCCTGGACAGGGGAGTTGGAAGAAGTTTTTACTACAGGCCTTATTCTGCGGTCGAAATGAATTATGCTGGAGGATTGAAAGATGAAATAGGAATTCCAGAAAAAGATACATCTGGATATAAAACTGAAGAGAGCTACAGGCTTCTTGAAGAAGATGGAATAACCTATCCGGAAGCAGAAGCGGGTGAAGGAGAGGTTTTAATCGGAAAGGTGTCTCCTCCAAAATTTCTTTCAGAAGCGCGTGAAATCTCTGTCAGGACAAAAAAAGAATCTAGCGTCAGCATGAGGCAAGAAGAAAAAGGCATCGTAGAATCTGTATTTATCACAGAAGACAATGAAGGAAACAAAATCGTGCAGGTAAAGACAAGAGACCAAAGAATCCCAGAGATAGGGGATAAGTTTGCAACATCGCACGGACAGAAAGGAGTCATAGGAAGAATAGTCCAGGAAGAAGATGTTCCTTTCACTTCTAATGGGATAAAACCAGATGTCATGTTCAACCCGCACGGACTTCCAAGCAGAATGACTGTGGGTTATCTTCTTGAATTACTGGCGGGAAAAGTCGGGTGTTTGAGGGGAAGTGTTGTTGATGGAACCAGTTTCTGTGGAGAAAACAAAAAAGAGCTGGAAGAACAATTAAAATCCCTTGGCTTTAGATATGATGGAAAAGAAACAATGTACAGCGGAGTCACTGGAAAAATGATTCAGGCTAAAATCTATATTGGGGATATTTATTATCTGAAATTAAAATACATGGTGGGAAACAAACTGCACGGAAGAGCTTCTGGTAAAGTTGCCTTGCTGACAAGACAGCCTGTAGAAGGAAGATCCAAGGGCGGTGCATTGAGGCTTGGAGAAATGGAGCAGCAGGTCTTGGTTGCCCACGGAGCATCGCTTTTATTGAAAGAGAGATACAGCTCTGATAAAGTTGATCTTCCAATCTGCACAAAATGCGGGGCTATTGGCGTAGATGACATTATCAAGAAGAGAGTCGCGTGCCCAATCTGCAACAGCGAAAAGATTGAGTTTGTAGAAGTTTCATATGCATTTAAATTACTATTGGAGGAACTGCAAGGGCTGCACATCCATACAACCTTTGAATTAAAGAATAAATATGAGTAAAATGACGCATAATGACATATCCAAAGAGAGTATAGATTCCATAAAAAATTTATCTAATATAAGAATTGAATCGAATGTGAAAGGTTGCCCTTATGTTAAGGGAGAAGATTGTTTTGGAGATCTAAATAGTTATTATACAGAACATTGGAGTTGTGAGATTTATTAAAACAGACAAATGACTGAAAAAGGGAGAGCAATATAAAATGATGGAAGATTATTCAGGCAACTATTCTGGGAAAAATACCCGAGATGGAGGATACATATTTGCAAATGAAAATCCAGTAACAAATGAAGCATTTAAAAATTTAGCAAGAGATGATCCACAAACAGCATCAGAGATTTATCTTGAATTAAAATCAGAAAAAGAGAGAGGGGAAGAATAGAATGCACAAACCAATAAGAAAAAAAATCGGAGAAATAAAATTCAGCCTGCTTAGCCCAGAAAAAATAAAAAAACTGTCTACTGCAAAGATTGTAACTCCAGAACTTTATGATATAGACGGGTATCCTGTTGACGGGGGATTAATGGATTTGAGGCTTGGGGCAATTGATCCTGGAGTAAGGTGCAGAACATGCGGCGGAAGACTCAAAGAATGCCTGGGGCACTCGGGAAGCATTGACCTCGCGAGATCAGTCATACACTTGAAATATGTTCCTTTGATTGAATTGGGGCTTAGATGCTTCTGCCACGCGTGTGGAAAATTAATGGTTGATGAAAAGGACATGAATAGATATACTCCAAGCCAAAAAGCCAAAAAAGCAAAAGACGCGAAAGTCTGCCCCCATTGCAAAACAGCCAATGAAAAAATCAAACTAGACAAGCCAACAAATTTCTACCAAGGAAAGACAAGACTCTTTCCAACAGAGATAAGAGAGCTGCTGACTAATGTTCCAGACGAAGAACTCAAAAAAATAGGTGTTGACAGCAGGTCGTGCAGGCCAGAGTGGGCTGTCTTGACCTCTCTTTTGGTCCCTCCTGTAACAGTAAGGCCGAGTATTATTCTTGAGACAGGAGAAAGAAGCGAAGATGATCTTACCCATAAACTTTCAGATATCATAAGGGCAAATCAAAGGCTCTGGGAAAACCTTAATGCAGGAGCTCCAGAGGTCATTATTGAAGATTTATGGGATTTGCTTCAGTTCCATATCACAACTTTTTTTGACAACAGCGTGGCAAGAATCCCTCCTGCAAGACACAGAAGCGGGCAGCCTTTGAAAACAATATCAGAGAGAATAAAAGGAAAAGAAGGAAGAATCAGGAAGAACCTTGCTGGAAAGAGAGTCAATTATTCTGGAAGAACTGTCATCTCGCCAGACCCTGAAATAGAAATCAACGAGGTTGGAGTCCCTTATGAGATTGCAAGAGTAGTCACTGTTGCTGAAAGTGTCACTGACCTGAATATTGAAAGAATCAAAAAACTTATAGAAAAAGGAGAAGTATATCCTGGGGCAAATTATGTCATAAGGCCTGATGGAAAAAGAAAAAAAATAACTCCTGACCTTAAAGAAGAGATTATTAGTGAATTGATTCCGGGATATAAAGTTGAAAGACATCTTCAGAATGGGGATGTGGTCTTGTTCAACAGGCATCCAAGCCTGCATAGAGGAAGCCTTATGGCGCACTATGTAAGAGTCCTTCCTGGAAGAACTTTCAGACTGCACCCTGCTGTTGCAGCTCCATATAATGCTGATTTTGATGGTGATGAAATGAATATCCACTCTCCGCAGACAGAAGAAGCCAGAGCAGAGGCAAAAATACTCTTGGATGTAAAGCAGAATTTGATTTCCCCAAAGAACAGCACAAACCAAGTAGGGTGTGTTGTAGACTCTATTACTGGAGGTTATCTGCTCGGAACCACAGAGGTTATTTCAAAAGAGTATGCCAATCAATTGTTATATGAATCTCATATCAATGAACAAGTATCCAAGAAAACAATTTCTGGAGTAGAGTTATATTCAAAAATCCTGCCAAAAATAAATTTCTCCAATAAATCAATAACAATCAAAGAAGGGGAGATAACAAAAGGAATAATTGACAAGACTCTTTTTGGCAAAGAAGATGGAGAGGTAATAATGGAAATTGACAAAACTCTTGGAAGGCTTGAAGCTTTTGAGACAATCAAAAGAGCATTCCACTTAGGAAAGAATTATCTGAATGATGTTGGAATCACCATCTCTTTAGAGGATTTAAATGTGGATCAATCTGTTGTAGAAGAATCTAAAAAGATAATTGAAAGGGCGCAGAAAAAAACAGAAGAGATTATTGAGTCTTGTGAAAACGGCACACTTGAGATAATCCCAGGAAAGACCATAGAAGAATCCAGAGAGATAAAAATACTTAGGACACTAAATGAAATAAGAACAAAAATTGGAGAGATTGTAAAAGCTGAATTTCCAGAAGAGAATCCTGTGACCCATATGATAAAATCTGGGGGCGGGGGAAACATCCTTAATATTACTCAGATGGCTTGCTGTGTCGGCCAGCAGGATCTGGAAGCAAAAAGAATTGATATAGGATATACTGGAAGAACTCTGTCATTTTTTAAGCAGAATGATCTTTCTCCTAAATCAAGAGGATTTATTGCAAATCCTTATATCAAAGGGTTAAGGCCTGATGAATTCTTTTTTGGAGCAACAACAGGAAGAGCAACACTTATGGATACTGCATTAAGAACTCCAAAATCAGGTTATCTTTACAGAAGGCTGGCAAATGCGCTTCAGGATTTAAGGCAGGAATATGACGGAACTGTCAGAGACAGCAATAATAACCTTATACAATATTTATATGGAGAAGATGGCCTGGATGTTTCAAAAATCTACGAAAAAGGAAAACTTGAGCCGGGAGAGGCTATAGGAATCATCACTGCCCAGTCTTTTGGAGAGCCTTCAACACAGATGGTCTTGAGAACATTCCACTTTGCGGGGGTTTCTGAAATGCAGGTCACTCAAGGACTTCCAAGATTAATTGAGATATTTGATGCGAGAAAAAAACCATCCTCGCCAAAGATGGAAATCTACTTGAACAAAGAGCATAATAATGAAAAGGATGCAAAAATATTTGCTGAAAAAATAAAAGAAGTCACTGTAAAAGAAATCGCTTCTGAAATTAATCTAGATTTCACTGACAAGAAAATAGAGATTAAGGTCAATAAAGAAGGGATAAGAAAAGCCCACACAAGTGTAAAGACAGTTGTTGACAGGCTCAATGAACTTGGATTCAAGGCAAAGGAGAAGAGTGATTCAATAATTTTAAATGCCTCTGAGTATGGATTCAAGGAAATTTATCAACTGAAAGAGAAAATCAAAGAAACAATCATTTCTGGAATCAAGGGAGTAAAGCAGATTTTGATTGTGAAAAGGGAGAATAATTTTGTGGTCATCACGCTTGGGACAGATCTTAAGAAAATAATAAAGCTGAAAGAAGTCAATGCGACCAAGACTTTCTCCAATGACCTTCATGAGGTCGCAGAAACATTGGGGATAGAGGCTGCAAGGCAATTAATCATCAATGAGATTTATGAAGTCATCAAGCCGCAAGGACTTGATATAAATGAGAGACATCTTAAACTTGTTGCAGATGCTATGACAAACACAGGAAATGTCAAGGGAGTCACAAGGATAGGAATCATTGCGCAAAAATCATCTATACTTGCAAGAGCCACTTTTGAAACTCCTGTAAAGCAGTTTGTCAATGCTACAATGAAAGGAAGCAAGGACAAGCTCACAAGTGTCATTGAAAACATTATCCTGAATCAGCCAGTCCCGATTGGGACAGGACTTCCTGGGCTTTTGGTCAAGATCATCGGACCGCTGACAAAAAAAGAAGAAGACAAGAAAACAGCAAAGGCAGAAGTTGTGGAAAAAGTGAATAAATAAAAGTATTTTTCACCATATAAATTAATATAAATAGTTTTATTATTCTTGTATTATGAGAATAGGTTTGTTTATATCCGTAGGAATAATCTCTTTAATTGGGTATCTTGGGTATACTGGTATGAAAGAATCCAAGAGTAACACTGTGAACTACCCATGGGTTAAAGCCCAGAGCGTCTGAAGTTAAAAATCTCCGAGACGGCTCTGAATAAAAACT
>CAZFNY010000035.1:0-7593 GCA_964520275.1 Candidatus Woesearchaeota archaeon
CCCCTTTAAAAAGCTTTATAAACCATTCTCTACACTAATTTATCATAAGAAAGTAATAAAAATGGACAAAACAAGCAACTACAAGGTACAAAACATTGTAGCCACTACTTCTTTGGAAAAGCCAATTCCACTCACAAAACTGGCCAGAACCCAGCCAAACACCGAATATAATCCAGAAACTTTTCCAGGGCTTGTTTTAAGAGTCAAAGAGCCAAAATCCGCAGTTTTGGTTTTCTCGTCAGGAAATCTTGTCTGCACAGGAACAAAATCAGTGGATCAGGTCAAAAAAGTCATACAAGCAGTGATAAAACAGCTTAGAAAAATAAATGTCAACATAACCACAAAGCCAAAAATAACAGTCCAGAACATAGTCGCTTCTGGTTCAATAGACTTAAAGTTAAATCTTAATTTCCTAGCATTGGAAATGGAAAACACAGAATACGAGCCAGAGCAGTTTCCAGGCCTGGTCTACAAGTTAGTAAGCCCAACAGCCACATTTCTCTTGTTCAGCAATGGAAAACTTGTCTGCACAGGAACAAAAAACAAGCAGCAGCTCGAAGATTCCATGAACCAGCTTTTGAAGAATGTCAAGAATGCGTTGAAAAATTACGAGAAGTAATATGAAGAAAAGAACATTAATAATTATCCTGATAATCATCCTTGCCTTTTTAATATTAAGTTATTTCTTTTATCCGCTTTGTAAATTTCACAGAATAGGGGCTTTTGTAGAAGATATAGCAGATAGTCATTTTCAATGCAAATGTACTCTAACAGGTTATAATAAATGTAAAGCACCAGTGATTGTAGATTTGCCTCTCTCCATAATCCTTAAATCCCCTCTTTCTCCCCAAAAACCTATTTTTTAATCTTTATTACAGAATTGATAAGCACATTCTGTTGCCTGCTCCACTCCTTGTCTGAATGGCTTTTAATATATTTTACCCAATACTTGATGAAATTGATTCTGTCTTCTTTATTATTTTTCCCTGGCTTCATAAAAATTTTTTTCTTTTTTTTATCTTCCATTGCTGTCTCCTGGCTTTAATAAACCCCTCTAAAATTTAAGCCTTTCTATGCTCTTTCACCCCTCCCAAATAGCCATTTATTTCTTAAACCATCAAAAAATGTATATAAATCTATAAAAATAGCACAATCTCTATCTGGTTATGGCAGAAGAAGCTGAAAAGATAAAAAAGATGATTTGATTATTGAAGCAAAAAACTTCTTTGAATTCCACAAAAAAGAGCTTGGAGAGTCAATAAGAAAAGGAAATAATGTGATTTATATTGATTTCATAAAGCTTACAGAATTTTCAAATGTCCTAGCAGAAAATCTTATCATAGATCCTGAAGAGACTCTTGCAATAATGGAGCTGGCAATAGAAGAATCAGGTCTTGTGAGCAATGTAAGAGTCAGGCTCTACAACCTACCAAAATCCCAGGAATTAAAAGTCAGGAATATAAGATCAAAAGATCTTGATGAGATGATAATAATAGAGGGAATAATAAGACAGGCTTCTGATGTAAGACCCCAGGTTATAAATGCAAAATTTGAATGTCCAAGCTGTGGAACAATCATCTCTGTTTTGCAGATAGAAAAAAAATTCCGTGAACCTTCAAGATGCTCATGCGGAAGGCGTGGCGGCTTCAAGCTTCTAAGCAAAGAGATGGTCGATACTCAAAGGCTGGTTATAGAAGAGGCCCCAGAATCACTTATGGGCGGAGAACAGCCAAAAAGAATAAATGTATTCTTAAAAGAAGATCTTGTAGAGCCAAAAATGGAGGAGAAAACAACTCCAGGAAGTAGAGTAAAAGTGATTGGAGTCTTGAAAGAAGTGCCTGTCCCATTGCACACAGGCGGACTCTCAACAAGATTTGAATTGGCAATAGAAGCGAATAATATAATTCCATTAGAAGAAACCTTTGAAGAGCTTGATATTTCAGAAGAAGATGAACGCCAGATTCTCGAGCTTGCAGAAGACCCAAAAGTATTTGAAAAACTTGCGAGAAGCATAATTCCAAGTGTCTGGGGCTATGAAGAAATAAAAAGGTCGCTAGTCCTTCAGCTGTTTGGAGGAGTGCGAAAAGTCCACACAGACGGACAAAAAAGCAGAGGAGATATCCATATTCTTCTGATAGGGGATCCTGGAGTCGCAAAAAGCGTAACTCTTGATTTTATGGCAAAAATCTCCCCAAAAGGAAGATATGTTGTTGGAAAAAGCGCATCTGGAGCTGGTTTGACTGCAACAGTAGTAAGAGATGAATACCTTAGAGGCTGGAGCCTTGAAGCAGGAGCAATGGTTCTTTCAAACAAAGGGCTCGTTTGCATTGATGAATTAGAGAAAATGGACCCAAATGACAGGAGCGCCATGCACGAAGCAATGGAACAGCAATGCATGATGCCTGATTTTAAACTCATGCTCTCAAGCGGAAAAGAAGTAAAAATAGGGAAATTAGTAGATGACTTGATAGAAAAAAATAAAGAAAAAGTTTATGCAGGAAAAAATTGCGAGATACTTCCAGTCAGTGATGTTAAACTAATATCTACAGATTTTAATTCTCATTTTCCCATAAATGCTTCAATAGTAAGCAGACATATAGCCCCAGAGCAATTCATAAAAATAGAATTAAATAATGGAAGAGAGATAATTGTAACTCCAGAGCATCCTTGCTGGATAGTTCAAGAAGGAAAAATCATAACAATATCTGCAGAAAATTTAAAACCAAGTATGTTTTTCCCTGTTCCATCTGAAATAAAAATAGATTCAGAGAAGTATGAACCAAAAAATAATTATCTCTGAAAAATTTTAGGATACAATATAAGCGATGGATGTTATGAGTTAAACAGGGGCAAAAAAACAGGCATACAATTTTGGAATAATGACGAAAAATTAATTGAAGATTACAAAGAAGCCGTAAGTGAATATTTTAACATAACTCCTTTGATTGTAAAAAGAAAAAATCAATTTTCTGTAAGAGTTATTTCAAAAAGAGTTGTTGAAGAACTGGTTAAATTAGACAAAAACCTGCTTGAAAAAGGAGACAGAAAGAAAATACCTGGCAGAATAATGATTTTACCAAATGAAAACGTAAGATATTTGTTAAAAGCGTTATACGATGGTGATGGTTCTGTGATTTTCCAGAAAAGAAATGGGTGCAGAATTTCTTTTGTTTCTCAGAATAGAAATTTGGAAGAACAGATGACTAACCTTTTACTACGATTTGGCATTAGCTCTTCTATTTTTAGGGACAAACATTCAAGAGTGTGGAGACTCGACATTTCTGGACAAGAAAATCTAAATAAATTTGTAAAAGAAATTAGTTTTTTATCTGAGAAGAAAAAAGAAAGATTAAAACAGTATTGCGATACCAAAAAATCTTACAAGACAATTGTGGATATTGTTCCTAACTGCACTAATAAGATAGATGAAATATTCAAAAAACTTGATATTAATGCCAAAAAAAAGATAGGCCATCAAATTGACTTAGGTGTTGAAAGGCAGAGAATATTTTTGCAGAGATTAGTGAAAATTGCAATAAATAAAGCTATGCAGATTAATACAGAAGAAGTATGCAAGATTAAAGGAGAATTAAAAGAACTGGAAAAAATAGCTTTTGGTTATTCCAGATGGGTTAAGATAAAAAAAATCTCAAAAATAAAAAACAAAGGAATAAAATGGGTTTATGATGTGACAGTAGAGCCTTATCATACTTTTATCTCCAATGGTATGATACTTCATAATACAATTACAATTTCAAAAGCTAATGTTCAGGCGACGCTTCGCGCAGAAACATCTGTTCTCGCTGCAGCAAACCCAAAATTCGGAAGATTTGACCCTTATCAGGCAATTGCGCAGCAGATAGATCTTCCTCCAACTTTAATCAACAGGTTTGATGTCATATTCACTCTAAGAGACATTCCTAACAGGGAAAAAGATGAAAAGATTGCGAGCCATGTTCTGCTTGAGCACCAAAAAAAGGGAGAAGATATGCTTATTCCAAGAGATCTTTTTAGAAAATATGTCGCCTATGCAAGACAAAGATTCAAACCATCACTCGGAGAAGGAGCAACAAATGAAATAAAAAAATTTTATGTGGACCTAAGAAATAAGCCGGTTTCATCTGAAAGTGCATTAAGGCCTATCCCAATTTCTGCGAGGCAATTGCAGGCTTTAATAAGGATGGCAGAAGCATCTGCAAAACTAAGGCTTAGCAAAGAAGTTTCAATTGAAGATGCAAAGGGCGCAATCGAAATCATGAAGTACTATCTCATGCAAGTGGGCTATGATTATGAATCCAAAACTTTTGATATAGACAAAGCCACAATAGGAATGACCAGCTCAAAAAGATCAAAAATACTTGAAGTTCTCCACATAATAACCGAGCTTGAAGACAGGCTTGGAAAAATGATACCAATAGAAGAAATTGAAAAAGAGCTTGAAGGGAAAATGAATACTATAGATATTGAAGAAGGAATAATTGAACTAAAAAAAAGAGGAGATCTCTATGAACCGCGAAAAGGATTTATCAGCAAGACAAACTAAAATCACCCAGAAATCAACATAAATCTTTAAAAACATAGAATAAATATAACCTAATAAACAACATGGGAGCCGGAGAAATTAACAGAATAAATCCAGAAAGACATTCTAAAATAGTCACGGCTGGAATCCCTATATCTCACGATGTTGAAGGGCTTGGGTTATATCCAGTAATATGGGTTAATAGACTAGATAAAGTTATAATGGTTTATGATAGACCAATAGGTTCATTGCACCTTAGCAAAGAATATTTTGATAAAAGTCAATTGGAACAAATTTCAGAAGAAACTAAGAATCATCAATGGGAACCAATAAGAATAGAACAAATAAATGAAGAGCAACAAATAAGTAATGCAAATGGGGGTGTACTTTATTTAACTAGCAAACAAGAACAATTCGCAAACAAACTAGCAAAAGAACATGGCATGTTTTGGTCTGGAGCAGGTATGAATGGAAGTTAATCAAATCCCCTAAATCTTTAAAAACATATTAAATTTTTCAATAATAATCATAAAAAAGAACTGATTCTTTAACTGCTCTTAGGGTGGGTGGTGGGGATTGGTTGGGGGGATAAATGAGTGAACAAGAACAATTTAAGAGGCACACAGCATTCAAGCTAAGAGTGGGAGATATTTTAATGGCCAAGCCAGTAATGAATAATGAAAGGTTTGCTTTTCTTGAGCTCGGGAACAAGAAAATTGTAAGAGTTAATATTATTGGAAATATTGTGGATAGATATGAAAGCTCTGGAGAGACAAAATACCTAAACTTGACTTTAGATGACGGCTCTGGCCAAATAAGATTAAAATGTTTTGGAGATGACACAGAAAAATTCAAGAATGTAATCCAGGGCCAGACAATAATTCTTATTGGAACCTTGAGAAACTGGAACAATGAAACCTATATCTCTCCTGAAATAATAAAAGAACAAGATACAAAATATCTTCTTATAAGAAAAAAAGAGCTTGAAAAAGAAAAATCCAAGAACAAAGACCCATTAGGCAAAGATGAAATAATTGCAGTCAAAGACAGGATACTCGGAGCAATAAAGAACGCAGAAGAAGAAGGCGGGATTGAAACCGAAAGGATAATCATGAATTTAAAAGATATTCCTCCAATAATAATCAGCCAGGAAATCCAGAAATTCATTGAAGAAGGAATTGTCTTTGAGCCAAGGCCAGGAAAAGTGAGGTATTTGGGGTGAAGATTAATGTTAACAATTAGAGGAAACTATCTTTAAGATGAATTTGTATCTAATAGATACCCCATTCTTCTTTTCTCTTTTCTTTCTGATATATAAAGAACTTCAAATGAGGAAGCTGCACCAGCATAAATTGAGAGAAGAGCTGCCTCATATTATTGACTGAATACACCAGCAAAAAAACCGCACACAGATAAAGCAGTTAAACCCTTGCAAACACACCCTAGTGTGTTTTCTAATCTTTCAGAACTTTTCATACTAACCTAGACATAAAGAGATTTATATATTTTATGTAAGTAAGCTCCCCATCAAAACCTTATTAAACCCACTCAGATAAAGTTTAATTATGGAACCCTATGAAACACTCTTAAATGAAGCATACTCCAAAGTGAAGAAAGTTGAATCTTCTAGCGACAGGTTTGAAATCCCAAAAATCCAGGGCCACTTTGAAGGCAAAAAGACAATCTTGATAAATTTTTTCCAGATTGTATCTTACATCAGAAGAAGCCCAGAACATTTTCAGAAATTCATTTTAAAAGAACTCGCAGTATCTGGCCACAGAGAAGGGGAAAAACTAGTCCTGAACATGATAGTTCCAAGCGCGAAGATAAATGACAAGATAGAGCAATATTCAAAAGAGTTTGTTATCTGCAGAGAATGCAAAAAACCCGACACAGAGCTCATAAGAGAAGGAAGAATAACCTTTATTCACTGCTTAGCTTGCGGTGCAAAGCATCCTGTGAGGAGCAAAATATAATTATTTCTTAAACCAAAGCCAGAATCCAGTCATTAAAGAAACAATAATAAGCACAATAGAAAATTTTGAAGAAACATCTGAACCAGCAATTGCAAAACTTGTTGGGCCTTTAGCTAAAGAAAAAATTAAACCTCCTGAAACAAGAATTAATGCAGAGCCGAAGATTTTTTGAAGAAGATCATGATCCTTATGATCTTTAGTTGAACCAGTTCTAACCATTTTCTCAATATATTTATTATTTTTTATTCCATCTTCAAAATTTTTATACTTTTGTTGTATATCATTAACAAGATCTGGTAATTTGGCAGATTTCGCAAATTCCAATGCATTCGCATATTGATTTCTAATATATTCTATATCTGGAATTATTACTTTCTCTCCAGGAGGTTGGCCTTCTGAATCCCCAATATGGGGATTTTTTCTCCACACTTTTTGATTTTCTTTGTCCCTTTCCAATTCTGTATTTATTCCTCTAAGAATTCCAAGAGCCAACTTCTTCTGTGCTAATCTTGCAGCAGTTTTTAATCCATACTTATTTATATTATCTGAATTCAATCGCTGAATTATCTCTTGAACTTGTTCACTCCGGGTAAATCCAAGCCATTTAAATTCAGCAAGAGAGTTCTTAAAATAATCTATTTCTTTTTTGAGTGTGTTAGTTTCTCCAACTTGATCTCCTGCTTTTTGATAAGCATTAATAGCTTCATCTAAAGGAAAGACTTCAGTAGAATTCCAATGAGGACGACAAAAGCTCATTGATATAGGATTTCCCTTTTTTGACTTTTCATAATCTTTTATCCACGAATCTCCTAATTCTTTATATTGTTTATTTATTTGTTGATTGTTGTAGATATGTCTACTATCTCTCAGAGATTCCCTAGTTTCTGAACTCAATAACCCACTTCTCTTAGAAACTCTATTTAAGTAATTAAGTTTATCTTCTGGAGTTTTTAGAACTCTAATCTTCTTCTGTATCTCCTCTTTTCATACTCAATTAGGAAAAAAAGGAAGTTTAAATAGTTTATTATAATAGGCTTTGGTTGTATTATCCCGAAATAAGGTTACCTCGACAAATAAGATAAGCTCTGCTGTAAA
>CAZFNY010000036.1:0-7340 GCA_964520275.1 Candidatus Woesearchaeota archaeon
CAATTTGGTATTTTTATTTGCCATTTTTATAATCTGCCAGGATATACATCTTAGTAAAGCCCAATAGCCTAAATTTAATTAAAAAAAGATAAGTGTAGATTAATAATTTTTGCAAGAATCTGCTATATGCGAAATAATCTGCATTATGATAAGTTTTTAAAAACTCATTTTTAAATCCTGAGATTATAGCTACTTTATTTATACTCCTTACTGAATTGCATCTTAAAAATACCGGAAACAGGTCATTATCCTCTTTACCGACAAACTTTTTTAAAATTGCATCTTTAAGACTGCTTGGGATAATTTTACTAAAGAAAACTAAGGGATTCCATACATTAGGCGTAAAGAGAATTAAATGCCCTTCTTTTTTTAAAACTCTTGAAAATTCATTAAATACTAATTCAGGATATTCTAAATGCTCTACAACCCATTCACAGATAATAATATCAAAAGTATTATCCTTAAACGGAAGTTTGTCTAAAGAGCCTATAAATTTTTTATCAACATATGGATTTTTCTCTTTACATAGATCTATCCCTATCAAGGTTTTACGTTTACCTTTTTTGTTTAAATCGCTTTTAGAAAATACGCCCCCTTCTCCGCAACCAGCATCTAAAATAACTGAATCTTTGTTAAGATGTTTTTTAACTAAATCCAAATAGTTTTTTACCATTTTTTGAGGGCCATACTCATTAGAAAATTTTTCCTTTAACTTCATTTTCTATAAGCCTCCTCAAACTGATTTATAAGATTATTCCAATCATATTTTTTAGATGCTAACATGCAGTCATCTTTCATGTTTTTGTTTTGTTTTATTGCTTTTACTATGTTCTGTGAGATGTCTTTTTCATCTAATTCACAGACATATCCATTTTTGTTGTTTTGAATCAAATCTTTACTTGCATTATCTTTATGGTTGATAGTTATAACGGGAATTCCACACGCATTTGCTTCAATAATTGTAATTCCAAAACCTTCTCTAACAGAAGGTAAAACAAAAACCATACTCGATTTTATTAATGCTAAAACATCTTCCTGCTTTTCTATAAATCCTTTGAAAATTATATTTTTCTCTAATTTGAGTTCTTTTGTTACTCCTTGGAGATTATCTTTTTCTGGGCCATCTCCAACAATTACGCACTTTATATTGGAATTGGTTTCTTTTAGAATTGATATTGCCTTAATTAAAATATCAACATTTTTATGGCTTAAAAGTCTTCCAGCAAAAATAACATCTGAGGTTTCTTTTGATGGTTTAATTGATTGGATTTTATTAATATTAATTCCACAAGGAATTGTGATTATTTTCTCTGACTTTACATTTAATTTGTTTATTAGGTTATTTGTGGTATGTTCTGATATGGAAATTATTTTATTTGGAAGTTTACTCGCTAATTTTTCTATCCAATATCCAAAAATTCCTTTTTTGCCCATATACTTAATCCAGTAATCTTTGCCCCAAACTTCATGCCAAGTGATGATCAGAGGTTTATTTTTTATTAAACAAGCAAGTTTTATAGGAAATAAATGGAAATAAACCATATGGTCAGCATCAACAACATCAAAATCTTCTTTGAAAAGTTTAAATGCTGAAAATCCGAATAAGATTCCTTGTTTTATTGATCTTCTTTTTCCATTATACAATGGTCTTGCTTTTCCAATTCCATGCAAAAAGAAACCATCTTTTTCTATAATTTTATCTCCTGGCCAAAACTTCATTGTATAAAAATGAACTTCATGACCTTTTTTTGTGAGATTTTTTGCAAGTTCATAGGAACGAGTTTCTTTTCCTCCTTTATTATAAGGATAAATAGAATCAGAAACCAAAGCAATCTTCATCCTATCACTTCCCTGGCTTCCAGCCAATGTTTTTAATTAACATCCAACTGATTTTTAGACCATCTCTTATGGGAGAAAGCTTTGAATAACCATGCCTTGGATCATATGTTATAGGCACAGAGTAAATCTTATTTCCCATCTTGGACATCTTAGTTATCATTTTGTTTCTTTATTGATTTCTTTATTTATTTCTTTTCAGAATCAGGTCTGAGGCCTATCACCTCTGTAACTATCTCTGTAACTATGTTTGTAATTATCTCTTTAACTATCTCGGTAAATATATGTTAAATTATATTAAAATAGAGATTGAAAAATGTTTATAAATGTTATTGTGTCTTTGGGTTTTGAAGGAGTAACACAAGATAGGTTGTAGATATAATAAGTTAGGACGAATTAGAGAATTGTTTAAAGTAAATTAAGCTATGAATAAAGGAAATGCTATAATGGAAATAGACCAGGATAAACTTAGGAATTTCTTAATATCAATAAAAGTATGTAAAATCTTAGAGAGTTTTTAGGAATTATGGTTATTTTAATAATCTAAGCAGATGATACATTCTTTTTCTTAAAAAACGAAAAGGTGAATTATTAGTTTTCTTAAAAAACTAATGTGAATCTCTGCTTTAAAGGATCATAGAAAGATTTATATATTGTATTACATTTCACCTTTTAAGGTGAATTAAATTATGAATAAAATAGATACCATTGTAAGAGAAGCAAAAGGCAAAATTCTGACAAGAAAAGATTTTGATAGCTTGGCAACTAAATATAAATTTGATAAAGATACTTTAAGAAGGGTTATGTTAAACAAAGGCTATCTTATAACCATTTTTAGGGGCGTTTATTATTTAAAGGATTATGAAGAAAAAAAATTAAATTCTTTAAAATATTCTCCTTATGAACTCTTAGCAAGGGGCTTAGAAAAAAAGGGAGTTAAGTGGTATTTTGGCTTGAACACTGCTTTAAAGTTCTTAGGTTTAACTCATGAAGTTTTTCCTATCAATATTGTTATTAACGATAAATTTAATAGAACAAAGCCCCTAAAAATAACGGGCTCAAGCTTCCTCTTTATAAAATTAAAACCTTCTTTATTCTTTGAAATTAAAGAGACAAAAACAAATAACGATATTCCTCTTTACTTTAGTAATTTAGAAAAAACCCTGCTAGACTTAATCTACCTAAAGAAAATCGTTGACCTTGATGAATATAAATTTAATAAATCGCTTTTTCTTAGGGAATCAGTTAAATATAACCATATAGTAAAAAAAAGAATAAAGGAAATGCTATAATGGAAATAGACAAAGATAAACTTAGAAATTTCTTAATATCAATAAAAGACAAAACAAGTATAACTGCCTTAGAATTAATTGAAAAAGACTTTTACCTTAATATTCTGCTATCAAAATTGAATTTGGAAAGTTATGTGTTTAAAGGGGGAACTTGTTTGGTTAAAGTGTATCTTGATTATTTCAGATTTTCAGAAGATCTTGATTTTACTTTTATTGACCAAAAGTTATGGCAAGGAAAATCAACAAAAAGTATAAAGAAAATCTGCAAAGAAAAAATCAATGCTTTTGGAGAGCAACTTGGAAAAATAGGATTAGAATTTAAATTTGATAAAACAGATATCAACTATGTTCAGATAGGAAGCAATAATAAACTTGTAACATTCGAAGTTCATTATATTTCTGTTTTAACAGGAAGTCCTTCTTTTATTAAAATTCAAATTAACTTCTTAGAAAAGATTATATTTGGTCCTCAAACAAAAGAACTGCTTCCTTTAATCAAACCCCATCAATTTACAAAAGAAGACCAAATCTACTTTAAAGAATTTCTTGAGTTTTATAAGCCAATCAAAACAAAAGTTTATGATATTAAAGAAATAGTAGCTGAGAAAACTCGCTCATTGTTAACAAGAAAAGCAATAAAATCAAGAGATGCTATTGACTTGCTCTTCATCTATCAAAAATTTAAGATAAAGCCACAAGACTTCTTGAAAGAAACAAAAGAAAAACTTCTTTTCTCAATAACTGCTTATAGTAAATATAAAGATAACTTGCTTTTGACAAAAGAAAAACTTCAAACTTTAAAATTTCAGTATAGTGAAGTCCGTCTATTAGTAATAAAACCATTTAATAAGGATGATTTTGACAAGTATGTTAATGAACTTAAGCCTTTGCTAATTGATCTGGCTGAAGAGATTGATTAAATTTTCACCTCTAGTGAGCACTTAACTTTATCATTTTTTCCTAGATCTTTACTTTCATCTGTATCTTTTAAAGGAATATTCCGAAATAATTACTTGATAAACCGCTTATTCAAAAAGATTCTAAAAAGACTTCTCTTTTATTGCCATATTCAAATAGTTTAAATGCTACTTGTGCCCTGGCTTCCAGCCCATGTTTCTTAATAACATCCATGTGATTTTTAGACCATCTCTGATAGGGGAAAGCTTTGAAGTTGATTCTTTCCCACCATGCCTTGGATCATATGTTATAGGCACAGAGTAAATCTTATTTCCCATCTTGGACATCTTAGTTATCATTTCTGCTTCAATTGCAAAACCTGGCGACTGCAGGTAGCCGTTCAAATTGACAATTGATTTTCTTGTCCATGCAAAATATCCTGTGCAGGTGTCTGTGACATTTGCCCCATAAAAATATCTTGTTATAAATGTAAAAAACCAGTTTGCAGTTCTGTGAGAAAAACTCATGGCATTTCCATTCATTTTTCCTTCTAGCCTTGAGCCAACAATAACATCACAAAAGCCATTATCTAAAGGCTCTATCATTCTTGGGATTTCTTTAGCCTTGTAAGTGTCATCTCCATCAAGCATTACAACAAAATCAGTGTCTTTGCTTATATTTCTAAATCCAGTCCTTATTGCATTTCCTTTTCCTGGCTTTGGCTCAACAATAATTTTTGCTCCTAGTTTTTTAGCTATTTGAGAGGTTTTATCTTTAGAATTATTATCTATTACAAGAACTTCAGCAAAATATCCAAGTTCTTTTAATTTTTTATGAGGAATGCTCTCAATGACTTTCCCTATGCCTCTTTCTTCATTATAACACGGAATTACAATAGTTATTTTCTTCATTATAATCTTCTCAGAATTGACAGCTCTGAGGTGCTAATCACCTCTAAAAATCTTAAAAAATAGACCATAATAAGACTTATAAATGTTATTATGTGTTGGTTTTATAGTTAAAAATACCAAGCTTTAAATAGTAATGATAATATAATGTTATCATATGATAACAAAAAGTTATCATAATATATTTTTTAAAAATGGAGACCAAATTAAAGCTGATTGAATTGCTCGAGCAGAAACAGATTGAAAGAGGAATACATCTAAGAGAGCTTTCAAGGCTGTTAAAAACCGGGCTTCCTAATGTTGTCAGATATGTAAAACTTCTAGAAAAAGAGGGTGTTGTGGAAAGCCGCAAAGAAGTAAATACAATAAAAGTCAAGATAAAAGAGGGAATCAGGACAATAGCTTATTTAAAACAGGTTAATACTGAAAGATTTCTAAATTTGCCCAAAAAAATACAAATTGCAGTAAATGACTTCCTAAATGAATTAGAGATAAAACCTGTCCTGGGATTGATTTTTGGGTCTTATTCAAAAAAAACCTATAACGAAAATTCAGATATTGATATTCTTTTGGTATATCAAAAAGTTGAGGATGAAAAACGTATAGAAAACACTGCAAAAAGAATAAGCTCCAGGACAAATACAAAAATAAGCCCTGTTTATCTGGATTATAAAAGTTTTGAAAATAACTTTCTTGATAAGAAAGATGATTTTTCAAGAGAGATAAGGAATAATGTCATTATTTTAACAGGAACAGAAATATATTATGCCCTGCTCTGGAGGTTTTTAGAATGAAGATTAATATTGATAGATTAATAAGCAATAAAAAATACTGTGAAGAAGTCTTCAAGCTGTTTATCAAGAAGAAGGTAATCAGGGAAAATAAATTAAAATTTTTTGGGAAGCATATCAACAAAGCATTAAGCAATCTGGAATTCGCTAATTTTTTGCTTGAAGAACATAAAAACTCCATAAAAGAAAAATTGCCAAATAAAACCTTTTATGATTGGTGTATAATCATCTATTATTATGCAATTTACCATACCGCACTTGCCTTAACAACTAAAGCAGGATATGAATCAAAAAATCACATTGCCACAATAACTGCCATCACTCTTTTATACTATCATAAAGATAATATCCTTAAAAAAGAAGAAATAGAATTTCTTATTGAAAAAATATCTTTAGAAAAAAATGACATTAATCTGGTCTTTGATTCCAAAGAATTAAGGGAGAGAGCATCTTATGGAGTTGACCAATCATTTGAATTAAAGCAAACAATGGCCCTCAAAAAAGAAGCAGTTGATTTTGTAAATAAAATTAGAGGATTAATAGAATGAAATATGTAATAATTTCAGGAGTGCTTATTTTAGCTGTGTTTTTAGCTGTACTTATACTTATCCCAAAAGGGATTGAGCCTTTGACAGAACTATATCTTGAAAACCATACAGAGCTTCCAATAAATGTTTATCTGGAAAAAACTTATAATTTCAGCTTTACAATCCACAATCTTGAGTATCAAGATATGAGATATAATTACACAATAAGCAAATATGATGAAAATGGGAGCCTTATTGAGGAGATAGGGAGCGGGAATATTGTTTTAGCCAACAATGAAAGCAAAACAATAACCCAAGAATACAGTTTTAATTCTTCTTTTGACAGAGCAAAAATAGAAGTCCTTGCCAAGAAAGATGATTTGGGAATCACTCCGGATTTTAAAAAGAGGTTTTGGTGGCCTGATCCAAACTACCCAACACAGATAGATGTGCATTTTTGGGTTGATGAGATTGTTCAGACAACAATCAGCATAACTAGGGAATAATCCATAGGGAGAAGATTGTATTTTTCATATATGTTGTATAACATAACAATATTTAAAAGTAATTTTTAGCTAAGAAAAAGATGAAAAAATCCCTCTTTATTTCCATTATTTTTTCAATACTATTGATAGGATTGGGAAGTGCGCAAACCATTATTACAGGGAAAATTTATGATTCTTCAAACTCTGAAGTTGCTGGTGTCTCTGTTGAAGTGATATGTGATAGCAACCCTCTTGATACAGTAACAAGCCAGAATGATGGAACATATGCTGTCCGTTTTAGTGAAGACAAATGTACTCTTGGAAATACTATAAATGTAAATGCAGTAAAAGGAACTCTTAAAGGCCAAGAAACTAATAAAGTAACAACTTGTGAAGATCCTCAAGCATGCAATGAATCAGAATATATCTCTGTCTTGAATGTTGTTATAAAAGAAACGGCTACATCTTCTAGTTCTTCTAGCTCAAGTTCTTCTAGTTCTAGGAGCAGTGGTGGAGGCTCACATTATTACTTATGCGGAAACAAAAAATGTGATACAGGAGAGACAGAAAAAACCTGTCCAAAAGACTGTGTTAAAATAATAGC
>CAZFNY010000037.1:0-7290 GCA_964520275.1 Candidatus Woesearchaeota archaeon
GAATGATTTAATGTTACAAGCCGTGATTGTGTCTGTCCTAGATATGTTACAGTTACATTGTAATTATTATATTCATAATCTGTGGTTGTAGCTCCTATGTGATATCTATAAAATTCTGGGAGAGTTCTTGAAATTGTTCCGCTAGAATCTGTAGTAGCTGACTGCTGGTTTCCTAAATTATCCCTTATCACAACATTAGCTCCGCTTAATTTTATTCCGCCAAAAGTCTGAACAACTGTGTCTAAAAACCAATCAACAGTGTAATTCATCTCATTATCTCCACCCAAGTAAGAATTTCTAAAACTTATTCCTTCATAAGTATTATTTGTAAAATAATAATTTATTGCTGGTCCTCGAAAAAAATAAATAAAATATGACTGAGGATAAGTTGGAGTGGTTAGAATAAACCTATTATTTAGGAAATTATAATTGCTTGCAACATCATACCCAATATAGACCATTGCATAATTGCTTATCATAGTATTATTATACAAAATAATATCTGCATTAACATTATTAGAAGCATCATAAAGAACATGCACTGGTGCTGCAAAATTATCTCTGCTAGGAGTTCTGGTTAAAGGAAAAAAAGCATAAAGAGTGTTGTTAAAAATTCTAACATGCGCATTCTCCCTAGGAGAAAGGTCAAGTGCAGCAGCAGCCCCATTGCCATAGGCATAAGCATAGGCATAAATAGTATTATTATAAATAGTCCCATTGCAATAACTATCTTCTATTTTAATTCCATGAGCAGTAATAGTACCATATTCGGAATTAGGTGCGTGAGTTACATTAATAAAATTTCCATAGATGCTGATATTACAATAAGTAGCATGAATTCCAGGCCCATTAATCTGTTCTATTCTGTTATTATATATCTCTGAATCATACACATTTGCAGTAACTCCATATCCATTAGTAGCTGTTGTATTTGCCCGGACATAATTATCATAAACTTTAAAATTAGCTCCATAACTTGTGTTTAGCTGATATACCCTTATCCCTAAATGAGGGACCCCAAGGATAGTATTGTTATAGATTGTTCCATTCCCAGCATTCCTCATCATATCAATACCTGCTCTACCATCCATTCTGTAGGAAATATAAGTAGAATTAGAAATAACAAGATTATTGTAAATTTTTCCTCCCCCAGCCCAATACATCTCAATACCCCCAGTATCATTAGCGTGATAAGTAACTTTTAAAAAAGATACATCTGGATTATATCCTCTAAGTCGCACAGGTTCACCATAACTGAGAATATCCCCAGGTGCCTGAGTAACACTTCCATTTGTTAAAGTTACATTATCTGCACTTCCAGAAACAGAAATACCATAAGAGCAGATATATCCGCTCACAGGTGCATGATATCCTCTGCAATTATCAACCCAAGGAGGATTGGCCCCATAAGTAACAGTATGTCCATTAAGATTAAATATAATATTAGGTCCATCTATTACAAAACAAGTTCCATCAGAATTTACATCGTTCTGCAAGATATAAGTCTCTCCGGCTGTGCTAAGAGTCTGGCAACTATTGATATAAGTTAAAGCCGAGCCAAGACTAATCAAAAACACAAACAAGATTCCAACAAAAAATATCCCCTTTTTTTTCATTTTTCTTCTTTATATTAAATAAAACCTCTTTAATAAATTTATTCTCTAGTTATTTGTTAGTATTTGCTAACCCATTCAAATCTTCTTTTATATCTTCTTCTGATATAAAATACTGCAACAAAAATCCCTCCTAATCCAATGATAAAATAAAACACCCAAGACCTGAATATGCTCCCTTCTCCAAAAACATTATTGATGACTCCTCCTGTGAAAGATAAAAAACCGCCTTTATTTCCTTCAGAGCCAGTCTGATTAGAACTCTCGTTTCCAGGACTATTATTTATTTCTAAAGAAGCCTGGCCAGAATTATTTGGAATTGTGCTATTAGTTGTATTCTGAATTATTACTCCTCCACCAGAAGAACTGCTTGAACCCCCGCCTCCACCCCCAGATGAACCAGAGCTGGAAGAACTCCCAGAATCAACAACAGGAGTTGAAACAGAGAAGCTGACACTTCTTGCTCCAAGATTTCCTAAAGAATCATTGGCATAAAAATAAAGAGTATGAGAGCCATCGCCAGAAACACTAAATGTTGTGTCCTCACAATTAGTTATTGATTGGTTTGTTCCTGAATCAAGATTATACCAGCAAGAACTGACATTGCTTGAATCGAGAACAGAAAAATCCAAAGCTAAGTCTGACTGGCTAGTGTAGGTTGTTGCAGTCGGGCTTGTAATAGTAATTGTAGGCCCAAGAGTGTCTGGCCCAGGATTCACTACAACACTTCCATTAGTAATTGTAACACTAGAAACTTCTTCTGCACTGTCATTTGTTATTGTTGAATTCACCCAGATTAAATCGCTGATAGTTAAAGAAGAAGTTCCCGCCCCAATAGCAGTAAAATCAATTATTAAAAAATTTCCAGTTCCATTTATTCCAGGATTTGCACTTTCATTAGTTAAATTCCTTATATGATAAATATGGATTCTTCCGCTGCTTAGCTCAGAATTGAAAATAGTCACAGCACCATCGCTGTTTAACATTGTGCCTTCTGCCACAGAATTCACATTCAAAATACCTGAATCGTAATTAATATTGTATTCAAGCCCATAAACATCGCTTGTGTCTGCAGTTCCATTAATCATTATTGTAAAAGCCTGGCTCTGATTAATGGTAATTGGGCTTGGGCTTACAAGGATATCATTAGCACTCAAAAAGCCAAGATTTGCAAATAAGAAGAATAAGATTAAACTTGAAAAAGACAATCTTTTTTCCATCTTTTCGTAAGATGAAATGAAAATCTTGGTTTAAATGCTTTTATATGGTAAAAAATAAAGGAATCTACTATAAAAATAGCTTCTTATTAAATTATTATCCTACTAGTGCCTTCTGAAATTCTTTTCTAATCTCAGTTATCTTCTTTTCATTAAGCTTGATTAGAATTGACTTGCATTTTACAAAAAACTCAGGAGTGTTCTTTATCATCTTCTTATACTGTTCATCTGGAACTGTCCTATCAATGTAATACTGGGAATCTATCTTAGCTTTCAGAGAATCTTCTATAAAATCAAACTCTTCTTCAGTAAAAAATTCCCAAAGAAATCTTTTTGCAAATTCTATTGTACAAGAGTGTATCTCGCATTTGATTCCAATCTTAGTTAAAATAGAATAAAGTGAAAAATAAATTGAATAGTATGCAGTTGAGATTTTCCAATCTCTTATGACATTTAGCCTGATTGACTCAAGAGCCTCTTCAGCCTTCCTGATATATGCCTCTGCAAGATTGGAATTTGGCTCTATTGTCCTCAAACCTTCTCTCTTTCCAGCACACCATTTTATTTTATCCATTTTTCAGCATCATTTGAATAAATTGTTCTGCATTTAAAAAAACTATGTGATTATCAGATATCTCTCTTAAGAGAATGTCCTGATTTATATTTTTCTCAAATGTTTTTAGCGGATAACACTTTATGCTCATCTCAATTCCCAGATTTCTTGAAACTTTTTTAATCTCTTCTTTTTTATAATTGCCTGCAATAAAAATATCTAGATCAGATCCTTTTCTAGCCATACCTTTTGCATAACTTCCAAAAATAATGCCTATCCCTTCAATAAAAGGGGTTATTTTCTCAGCTATTTCTTTCACTAAAAGATTCTTTTCCATAAATACCATTGATTTGTATTGCTCAACAAATGTAAGATATCTCCTGCTCAACTCATTTATTTTTAGAGCATACAATTTTATTTTCCCTCTAATTTTTGATTCAATAATTCCTTTGTTCTCTAAATCCTCAAGAATAAGCTGGGAAGTTCTTGGGCTTATTCTGAGCAGCCTTTCAACCTCTCTTATGTAATACTCTCTATGAAAACCATTAGTAAATAAAGAAATGACCTGCAAACTATTCTCGGTTATGTTTATTTTATTATACATATGTATTATTTATAATACATAACTATTTAAATGTTTTGGCTTCCTGTTCATAGATAGTTAAATAGTCCATAACCCTTCATATCCCAGCAATAATCCTTAACACATCACTCCATCCAACTCGCCCATCACCATCCTGGTCAAGATGCTGGAAAAAACTCCAATCCCCGCTTGTTTGATTATTTTTTCCCTGCCAATAAGTTGTCAAAGCAAGGTCAATGACATTTACCAATCCGTCTCCATTGACATCAGCAGAAGGAGTTGAAGCTCCTGAAACATATTCAAAAGCCCCAATATCAGGGCCCGCATCTCTTGTGTTTCCTAAAATATCCTCTGCAGGCATGTTTGTAGGGTCTGCAGAATCTCTAGCAAGACTATTTAAGGAAATTGCCCCATAAGTATTCACAAGCCTTTCAAATTCCTGCTGGATTGTAGTGCTTCCGCTTTGAAACTGGCTGTTTGCTCTATCCCAGACAGGAAGAACCAAAGAAGACTGATCTCCTGTAATTCCTGGATTTGTTGTAATTCCATTGAAATCATCATTATAACTCATTGAACCTCCAGTAGGTAAAGAGTTTCCATTATTCCAATAAAGATTATTGTTAAGTATAAAGCTGGGAAGTATCACAGCGCCATTAGCAGAAGAATCAAAAGTGTTCATCAAAATAGGCATTGTTCCTGTTGGGTCATCAAAAATATTGTTTCTTATATAAATGTTCTGCACATCAAGATTATTGGCTTCTAGTCCAACCCTGAAATACGCTCCAGAAGGAAGATTTCCTACAATTGTATTTGCCCTCACTGTTATATTCTTGACCCCCTTAAGTTGAATAGGAGCAGCCATAGAAGCTGGCGAATTTCCAATCATCAGATTATTTTCTATAAGAGAATTTGTAATCATGTCCTGTGCAAGCTGGTCTTCTCCAAACTGAATAAAGGCCTGGTCTCCAGCCCCATTCCAATTCAAAAAGACATTTTTATTGACAACAAACCTGGGATTCCTTACAACTGGCGGAAGATCAGGGTCTCCTGGAGGGAGCTCTCTTTTAATTGTTATAAAAGACTGCGAACTTGGAGCGCTTCTGCTGAAAAATATGTTTCCTGTTATATTTATATCGCAGATAAAAAGAGCATCAATTAAATCAGAGCCGCTTATTGCAGCAGGGTCATAAAAAACATTTCCTGTGATTGTTATATTGCCCGCACACCCCCCTCCTGCCCTGTTGACTTTCAGGATTTCATTGCATGCATTTGGGGCATTGTTCCCATGAAAGATATTATCTCTTAAAACAACATCAGAAACATTCTGTATCAAAGCTAAAAAGTTTATTCTGGCTGAACAGCTGGCAGCTCCGTAATCATTTGAAATCTCAAATCCCTCAACAATAACCTTGACTGACGCGACAGGAATGGCTCCTATTGTCAAAGCAACACCTCCAACCCCGTTCTGGATATTTGTAAGCTTGACCTTGTATCTATTTTCTGCCTTGATTGTGACCCAGTTGTTAAATGCCCTTGAAACATAACTGCTCTCATTATAAACTCCGTCTCTGACAAGGATTGTATCTCCTCCTGCAGCAGGAATATGATTGACCGCGTAAGTTATTGTTCTCCACGGAGTTCCAGAACTCCCATCTCCTGTTGAATCGCTTCCAGTAAGAGAAACATAATATGTAGCAGCACTCACACCCTCAGCTAAAACTAGAAAGAATAAAAATACAAATCCAATAAAAATTCCTCTTTTCAGCATAAACAAGAATATATTTTCTTATTTATTAATATTTGCTTACTGCAAAAGCACAATCACTCTTTCTCAGAAACTTCTTCAACCTTGCTCTGCTTTGCTTTTGTCACCCATCTGACTTTTCTTCGTTTCATCAGCATATTTTTCCTGCATTTTGAAGAGCATAGATAATTGACACTTCCGTCTTTTCTGATAAAAGTGAGTCCTCTTGGGAACTCATACATTTTCCCGCAATAAACACATTTAGGCATTTTGGACTCCTGGAGCAATTAAATCCTTTAAGAATACAAAAGAAAAAAGTCTCGGACCTTTTTCAGGATGCTCAAATTTAATAATTGAACAATAACCATTATTTATTAAAGAATTAGTAAATTCTCCGATATAAGTCTCTGAGTCAATTCCTTCTAGAACCAAAATCTTAGCATGCCCCTTCCTCTGGTCTGGAGTGTAAAAAACATAATAAATATCTTGCCCAAAATTAAGCGAACTAAAATTCAGATTAGATATACCTTCAATATCCATCTTAAGTATAAGCCCCCTTGCTTACCTTTGATTTAATTCTACGAGCCTCAATTTCTGTCTCTCTCAGCATCAAAATATCTCCAACTCTTACAGGCCCTCTGACATTTCGTCTCATGGCTCTTCCTTGATCTCTGCCCTCCTGAACAAGGCATTTGACCTGGGTTATCTCTCCTCTAAACCCAGTTCTTCCTATGATTTCCTGCACAAGAGCAGGAGCAACAATTCCTAAAATCTTGTTACTTCCTCGAGACCCTGCTTGTCTCTGTTGCTGGGGTTTTTGTTCTTTCATTTTGTTAATTCTTAATTTGGTTTAAATCACAAGCTTGCGAATACATATCACAAATTTTACATTTATATGTTTGAGCAAGACGTTTGGTCATTTCTCTGCCATTAACCTGTTCTATTAAATATGTACAATCATTTATCTTTGAACATATTGAAAGGCCAAGCCCTATTCTCATACAATCACCAACTTTCGACATCAACTCACGTTCCCTATCCTTTTCCATATCAAGATTCAAAGCCATTTTAATTATTTATTTAAGATTAGCAATATCTCTCTGGGCATCTCCTGGCTCAATTATTGCCACAGAAGAAGTTGCCACAGACAGACCTACAGCAATTCCGAGTTTTTGCTTGTTATCCACTTCTTTGCACAGAATCTTTTTCTCTTTGCACAACAAGGGAATGTGCTG
Organism: Candidatus Woesearchaeota archaeon; assembly: GCA_964520275.1. Lineage (GTDB taxonomy): Archaea > Nanobdellota > Nanobdellia > Pacearchaeales > GW2011-AR1 > CAZFNY01. The sequence continues at coordinate 6,946 of CAZFNY010000037.1, forward strand.
GACAATTTCCTTGGGCTCAACATCTGTCGCATAAACAACAAGCTTGGCAGTCCCCCGCTCAATTGCTTTTGTGACTTCGTTTGTGCCTTTCTCTACTTTGCCGGTTCTCTTTGCTTTCTCAACAATACTATAGACATCCATTTTGATTTAAGTTATTTAATTAGAACGAAATCTGACTCATCGCGAACGATTTCGCTCCTCAATAAAATATGATAAAAAGATTAGTTTATAAAGCTTTCCTAAAATGTTCATTGTTACCTTAACGGGTGTTTGTATTAAAAAATCTTTTAGATAAATTTATAAGATTGATATCCCTCAATATAATATGAAGAAAGAGCTTGTGAT
>CAZFNY010000038.1:0-7059 GCA_964520275.1 Candidatus Woesearchaeota archaeon
GATTAATTTTGAGGATGTGGAGTTGGTCATGAATTATATTTAAAGAGGATTATATAAAGAAAGATTTATATATTTGCTTTAGACAGGAAGTCAAAACATTTAAATACCAAAAATGGTACATAAGTACATAAAATGGCACAAGAAAACCAAAATTGGGACAAAGTATTAGAATTGTTTTTTGAACATCCTTCTAAATCGTTTACAGTCAGAGAGATATCAAGAAAAACAAGAGTTCCTACTTCAACTGTTCAAAGATACCTGAAGCAACTAAAAAGAGAGAATCTAATCGATAAGAGCAACACCCCGAATATCACCTTTTATTTTAAATTCAAAAAAACATTTTTTATGCTTGATAAAATCTTTGAATCCGGGCTGATTGAGTATTTAGAAGAAAATTTAAAATCTTCTGCAATAGTAATTTTTGGAAGCGCGAGAAAAGGCGAGTATGCCTGGGACAGCGATATTGATATGTTTATAGAATCAGTGAGCAACAAAAAAATAGACCTAAAAGATTTTGAAAAAAAATTAAAACATAAAATACAATTATTCATTAAAAAGGACATAAATGAATTGCCCCCTGATTTGTTAAATAATGTTATTAATGGAATAAAGCTGGGAGGATATTTAAGAATAAAATGATTGATATAATGGATTGGAACAAATGCAAAAAAGAATTTATAAGAAATACTGAAATAGATGCTTCAAAAATAAATTCTTTATTAAAAACTTCAGATTTGAGATTAAAAGACATAAGAAACAAAAAGGTAACTAATGAAAATGTGTCTTTTGTTATAGAAGGTTATTATGAAGTAATCAAAGAACTTCTAACTGCATTATTATTATCTTATGGCTTTAGATCAAAGAACCATCAGTGTTTGATTTCCTTTTTTTATGACAAATATCCTAAATATGAATCTGAGGCATTTTTTATCTCCCAACTTTCTTTTCTTAGAAACAGGCTGAATTATTATGGAGAGTTAATAGAATCTGATTTTTATGAAAAAAATAAGCAGGAAATTAATAATTGATTTATTGAAAAGATTAGTTTCTGATTTAAAAAATGTAAATAAAGAAGATAGTCCATAACATAAAGCTTAATAAATAGAATTTTATTATAATATAAAGAGGAAAAATGGTGAGAAAAGAGGTAAATTTAGTAATTTTGACATTAGTGTTGATGTGGAGCATCGCTTTTGCAGGCGCTAACAGTGTTTATGTTGTTCCTTTTTCTGCTTCTGCGAATACAGGAGATAATTTTCAGATTAGAATCAATGCAACAACTTCAACATCTGATTTGCATTCTATCCAATTTGATGTTAATTATGATCCAGCTGTGCTAACTCTATCTTCTGTTTCTGAAGGTGCTTTTTTGTCTAGTGACGGGAGAGTAACTATTTTTAATTATTCATCTTTTGGTTCTGGACTTGCTGATGATATCTACAATGCAAGAAACACAACATATGCAGATTCAAGTCCAGGAATAAATGGAACAGGAACAATAGCGATTTTAAACTTTACAGCCATTAGTGTTGGTTCTTCTAATATCAGTTTGTTTAATGTCACATGGGTCAACAGCAGCATCCTGAATGCTTCTGCTGCAGTGATTATTCCAACTATAAATAATGGGAGCGTGAACGTGGCTTCTGTTCCTTGTGTTTTGACAAATGCGACCTGGTCAGCAACAAGTGTTACAGAGGGTCAGCAAGTGAGTTTAACTGTTACTGGAACAAATTGTGATGGCCAGACCTTAAATTTCAGTGTCTGGGAAGATGATGGAATTATTGATGAACTACTTGGAAATGGAGATGATAATGTTACACAAAATCCTTCAAATGTGGCTTTTTCTGGAAACACTGCAACTGCAACATGGAATTCAGCAGAGTGGCAGAATGATTGCGGCGGGCTTTGTAATCCTCCTGAATATTATTTTATATCAACTTTAGTAACTAATTCCTCTACTACAATAAATTCAAAGAGTGTTGGAAACCCCATGTTAACTGTGGATAAACTTTACAATGCCAATGAAATTTTTATTCAGCCAGATACGCAGACAGTCAATCTTGGCCAGAATTTTATTGTCAATGTCAATGGAAGAGCGCCTGTCACAGCGAGTGATGTTTATGGGCTTGAATATAATATTAATTACGATTCAGGTATTTTGAGTGTGAATTCTGTGACAGAAGGCACAATGTTAAACAGCTATGGTGCTGTTACCACATTTAATTATACTTTGTCCTCTGGAAAAATTCATGCATATGATGTCAGGAATGTTACAAACGGAACTGCAAATCCTGGGGTTTACACAGATGAAGGAACTTTCTTGATAATTAATTTTAGTGCTGTCAGTGCTGGGGCCTCTGGATTAAATATTTCTGATTTAATCTGGGTGAATTCTACTATAACAAATATGAGTGTTGGGATTCCTGGGGTCACAATAACTAATGGAAGCGTGGGTGTTAATGCTGGAGCAAATAATCCTCCTGTTATTTCAAATATTCAGTGTGAAATCAATTCAGCAGGCAATTGGCAACTATGCAATACGATTTTATATGGCAGTGTTGTCCAGCAAGTTAGAACAAATTGCACGGACAGTGATGGTAGTGTTTTAAGTGTTAATTTCACATTGCACAATACAGAAGATAATTCTGATTTGATTTTTGGAGTTGGAAATCAGAATGTGAATGTCTGGACATACGATATACCTAATCCTGATTATACAACAACAGACAGCGGAGGAATGACATTTACAGTAGCTTGCCAAGATAATGCTGGAGCTGTTACAACAAATACTTCTTTGTGGACAATTCTATTTGGAACTTTGAGCAGCAGCTTGGTTTATCCTACAGCGTCTGTCAATGTAACACAGAACCAATTTTTCTGGTTTAATTCTAGTGTAACTTGTTCTGGAGGAGAATGCGGAAATGTGAATGCGACACTGGATCCGGTGTTTGGAAAAAATATTATAGGTGCGCCAAGAGGTCCTGCAACAGGAAATAACAGTAGATGCCAACAATATATCTTAACTGAAACTGGAGTTGTTAAGAATATAAGCTGGTATGGTAGAGTAGATAGTGGTACTGGAAATTGTGCTTTAGCTATTTATGATTCGAGTGGAACATTGCCAAATGCTTTAATGGCACAAAGCCTGCAGTATAGTGTTGGAAGTACTAATGGTTGGAATACTTTCACTATTTCTCCAACAACATTAAGTTCAGGAGATTATTTTATATGTGCTTTGTGTGATGCTTCATGGTGGTATTCTACTGATACTTCTGGAACAACAGCAGGAAAAATCGATACTTATCCTTTTGATAATCCTTTCGGAGCAGTTCCCTGGAGCACCTCTTATAATATTAGTTTTTACGCCTCCTACGACCTTTCTGGAAGCTCTAAAGGAGTTATCCCAATGAACTCGGGAACGCCATTCTACACAACAAGCCAGAATCCTATGGATACTTGTACAAACATGAAATCAGGCAATTCCTGCACAACTTCCTGGAGTGTGAATGCAACAGGAGCTGTTGGAACAAGTTATGATTTTTTTGTGGATTATGCTGCTACGCAATATCCTGTTACAGCTTCAAGGACAGCTATAGTGAATATTGGGATAGATATTCAGGGCACTTTAGATACTCCTCCTTCTGCTGTTCTGCATTCTCCTGTTGAAGGATTTACTTCTGCTTCAGCATTAGTCACTTTCAATGGAAGCGTTTCAGATGACCTGGAGATAAATAATGTAAGCCTTTATATAAATGATAGTTTAGACCAGACAAATATTTCTGGAATAAATAATGCTGATTATATCTTCACTCAGACATTTGCTAATGGGGCATATTCATGGTATTACAAGGTTTGTGACAATTCAAGCCAGTGCACAAATTCTGCTGTAAGAACTTTTAATGTCAATGCTTTAACTTGTACAGATACTGATACTGATACTTATTATCTTGAAGGACTTTCTTGCGGAACAGCTGCTGATTGTAATGATACAAACCCAGCAGTTAATCCTGGAGCTACAGAGTCTGATTTTACTTCTACCTGTGATGATGGGTTTGACAATAACTGTAACGGTGAGTGTGATTATGACAGTAGCCATTGCTCTCATGGTGATTCTGGATGTAGTGTTGATCTTTTAAGTGTACAGATTCCTGATCCTTATACTCATTTTCCTGTAGAGAATACAATCTTTGAAGTGGATTGTGGGATGGCAGATAGTAGTTTACCAGAGGTTAATAGTATTTATGCGACTATAGGTTCAGCCCCTTGTGCTTTTGGAGATTATGGGGGCTTTTTCTATAGTTTTAATTGCAGTTCTGGAGATTATACAGGAATTAACAAGACAGTTACTTGTTATGTGAATACAAGCAGATCATATTCAAACACTCCAACAGCCTCTTTACAGGTGAGTGTTCAGCCAAACTGTATTGATGGGGATCATGATGGTTATAATGCAACTTATGCTGTTCCAGGTGTTTGCGGTGTTGTGGATTGTAATGATACAAATTCTTCAATCAATCCTGGAGCTATAGAAGCCTGTAATGGGGTTGATGATGATTGTGTTGGAGGAATTGATAATGGACTAATTGTTCCTTTATTGACTTTACAGGCAGGAGTTTGTAATGGATATAATAAAACTTGCATGGGTGTTGGAGGATGGGTGGACAATTATGCTATTGTTCCTAATTACCAAAGCCCAGAAGCAACCTGTGATTTATTAGACAATGATTGTGATGATAGTGTTGACGAAACATACTCAAACTGTGTTGGAGGAACACCTTATTGTGTGGCAGGAAGTTGTGTTGAGTGTTCTGTTGATGGGGATTGTAATGATGGAGTTGATTGTACGATTAATAGCTGTTCTTCTGGAACATGTGTTTATACTCCGGATGATGGTGTCTGCGGTGCTGATGGAGTCTGCGGAGACCATTATTGTAATGCGCTTTCAGGATGTCAAATTAATTATAACTCCTCTTTAGACCAATGCAGGCTTAGTGCAGGAATTTGTGATGCTGCTGAATTCTGCACCGGAAGTTCTGATATATGCCCTAATGATTTATTTCAACCAAGCAGCCAGGTTTGCAGAGCAAGTGCTGGAATCTGTGATTTAATTGAATATTGCACTGGATCAAGTGCAACTTGTCCTTCTGATGATTTGAAATCAACTGCTGTTTGCAGAGCTGCAACTGATGCTTGTGATGCTGCTGAAAGTTGTGATGGATTTGATAATAATTGTCCTGCTGATTTGAAAGCTCCTTCTGGAACTCTATGCGGATCAGTAAGAGATTGTCCAACAAGTGCATGTAATGGATTTTTTGCAGAGCTTTTCCCAGCAGATGACCATGACCGCTGTGATGGGGGTGGAAATTGCAATGCTTATTCTTGTGCTATGACAAATAGATATTGTAGTGATAATAATCCTGGTGACGGAGTAAATTTAATAACTTGCAACGCAGGATGTGACCAGAATTCAGATTGTGGTTCCGGGTTTGAGTGTAATCTTGTAACCTGTAATTGTGTAGAATCCCAGTGTGCAGGACAGCCAGCAGGAACTCCTTGCGATGACGGAATTTATTGCAATGGTGATGACCAGTGTGACAGTTCTGAAATATGCGTGAATGTAGGACCAAATGTTTTATGCAATGATTTAGTTAGTTGCACAGATGATTCTTGCAATGAGGCGACAGACGGATGTGATTATATCACTAATAATTCTTTATGTAATAACGGACAGTATTGCGATGGTGTTGAAACATGCATTTCGTCTGGATGCCAGGCAGGAATTCCTGTAGATTGCATGAATACTGATTCCTTCTCCTGCACAGACGATTCCTGCGATGAGGTAGCTGATTCCTGTAATATTCACATAGCAAATGACACTCTTTGTAATCCTGGAGAGATTTGCGATATTCTTCAGTTCCCTGCTCCGACAGGTTGTGGGGTTGTTTGCACCGATGCTGACCATGATTTCTACAGTTTAGAAGATGGTGGAAACTGCTGCGGCCCTTTGAACAATGCTGCATGTAATGTGGGGGCTGATTGCAATGATACAAATTCTTTAATCAATCCTGGAGCTACTGAAGTTTGCAATGGAATAGATGATAATTGTGTAGGAGGAATCGATGAAGATGGGGTTTGTGTTCCTTGCACAATAACGAGCTTATCATGGGGAGGAAATAATGTTTCAGAAGGAGATGTTGTGAATTTGAATGTTCAAGGAACAAATTGTGATAGTCAAAATGTTGACTTCAGTGTCTGGGAATATGATGGCCTGGAAACCATTCTTATATTCTTTTCTGATGACCCTACAAATACAGATCCTATCTCAGTCAATTTTACTGGAAATACTGCCACGACAACCTGGACAGCAGAGTGGCAGGATGACGGTCTTCTAGGAGTAAATGGAGATCCAGAATATTATTTTATGGCTAATGTTGGAGGAGTAACAGGAGATTCTGGAAAGAGTGATAGTGAATTGCTGCATGTTTCTTTATCAACACAGAGATGGGAGGCAAGAATAATACACTTGAATGCAGGAAAGAACTCTTTAAGTATCCCTTTAATATTAAATAATATGTCTGTTGCTGATGTTTTCAAAGATATAAGTAGCAGTGCAGATAAGATTTATACTTTTGATGGAACTAATGGATTTGAGATTTATTATTTTGATGGAATTAGGCCAAGCAACCTTGTAAACCTTGAAATAGGAAAAGGTTATTTTGTATTTATGAATTCTTCTGCAGATCTAGTTATTAATGGAACGAGAAGAACTGCGACATTAGAGAGGCCAACAATAACCTTAGTTCCTGGATGGAATCTTATTGGGACTTTCTCTAACTCCTATGAGGCATCAATTATATTAAGCAATGTTCCTTCTTATACTCAGTTATACACTTACAATGGGACTGCTTATATTCCAGTTTCAAGCAGTGATATAATGAGCGGAGAAAAAAGCTACTGGATTTATGTGGACAATCCAGAATCGTTTGTGCCAGTAACAGGAATAGTGGTGGGAGAATGAACAAAAAAATTTTAATTTTTGGATTTGGAATGATTTTAATC
>CAZFNY010000039.1:0-6791 GCA_964520275.1 Candidatus Woesearchaeota archaeon
TGCTGAATTAATTTGCAAGGTGCAATGTTCTTGCAATCAGCAACAAAAATGTGCAAATGATTTGGACCTGCACGAATCTCAACAATTTTAACTTTTAATTCTTCTATCTTCGAAGAGACATAAGCCAGTGTAAGTTTCATCACTTTTTCATTTTCAAAGATTTCTCTTCGAAAAGCTGGAGTTAATTGTATATGGTAATTAAACTCCCCAACTGCATGGCTATAAGATTTTATTTCAATTTTCATTTTTTCTCCATAGCATTCGCTAAGCGAATGCAAACATTTATTTATTTTAGAAAGTTCCAACTAGTGTTGACTTTCAGTCGGCAAGAAACCTGCCGACTTTTTTATTTAGTTTTTCTAGAATTAATATTTATGGCTGCACTAAGCTTGCCAACATGACAGCTGAAATTCTCTCACGAACTAAAGTAGGGAAGTTTTCTTTCAGCTGGCAAGCTTATAAAAGCTAAGAAATATTTAAATAGAGTAATTTTTTAACTAAATAAGAGGAAAATAAAATGACTAGTTTTGAATGTCCAGAATGCGGATATAGGTTTGAATCCAAATCTTCTGAAAGAAAAAAGAAGTGTCCTTACTGTGGCGGAGAAAAGATAAGACAACCTCCTGCTGCAGAGGACTTGTTGAATGAAGGTAATTAAATGAATCCCTTAGTAATAATCCCATTAGTTGTAGGGTTTATTATCACTCTTTTTTCTATTCCAATCTGGATTAAAAGATCAAAAAATGCTGGGTTAATTGGCAAAGATATGCATAGCCTAGAAAAAAAGGGGGTTTCCAGCACAGGAGGCGTCCCGGTTTTGATAGGATTTGTCATAGGTGTGCTTTCTTATATTGCAATAAAAACATTCTATTTTCAAACAACAGAAAATTTAATTTCTACTTTGAGCTTATTAACCTCTATCTTTATAATTAGTTTTGTTGGATTAATTGATGATATATTAGGCTGGAAAATTGGTCTTACCAAAAAAATAAGAATATTTCTCTTGATTTTTGCTGCGATTCCTCTTATGGTCATAAATGCAGGAGACCATCAAATGATGGGAATAGAATTTGGTATCCTTTATCCGTTAATACTAATCCCTCTTGGAATTGTTGGAGCTTCTTCAGCATATAATATTTTAGCAGGATACAATGGCTTAGAATCTAGCCAGGGAATACTTATACTCTCGGGATTGGCATTTGTAGCATGGAAAACCGGAAATGGGGGGATAGGTGTAATTGCATTGACTATGGTTGCCTGTCTTATTTCATTCTATATTTTCAACAAACATCCTGCAAAAGTTTTTCCAGGAAATATTCTCACGTATTCTATTGGGGCATTGATTGCTGGAGTGGCAATACTGGGGGACATGGAAAAAATTGCTGTGTTTTTCTTTATCCCATATATACTTGAAACTGGCTTAAAATTAAGGGGAAAATTAAAAAAAGAGAGTTTTGCTAAATTGAATAATGATGGTAGTCTGGAAATGCCTTATGAAAAAATTTATGGTCTGGAGCATTTAGCTATAAAGATGCTTAAAAAAATTAAGAAAAGTGGAAAAGTTTATGAATGGGAAGTTGTTGGGGTTATTAATGCCTTTCAGATAATAATAATTATCGCTGGGTTGTTGTTATTTTTATAAAGAAAATTTAAAAAGGCATTATAATTAGTGTCAGAATGGAAGATATAGAAGAGAATAAAAAAGTTTCGTTCAAAAGAGACCCTTTGGTAAGGGATTTGAAAAAGATTTTTAGAAAAAATAATTATGTTAGTCTTTTTTCAGTCATTTCATTAATTTTCCTAATTATTCTTTTAATTAATGTTTTTCAAATTAATATTGGAAATAATTCATGGAATAACACAATTCATCTTTTTCCTTCTTGGATATTCTTATTGCTTGTTGTAATGACTGCTATTTCTGGTGTTTTAGCCTATTTTGAAAAATACAAATTGATGTGGATTCCAATATTATTGTGGATTTTGTTTATTACCATATTTATAAGAACTTCCAATATTGATGGATTAAAAGATGTAACTACTGGTGATTGGACTCTTGGACCTGATTTAGATCCTTTCCTTTATCTAAGGCATGCGAAAGAGATAGTCGCTGGGAACTTTCAAAAGATAGATATGTTTAGACAAGCACCATTAGGCGTGAAAAATTATGCATTGACAAATCTTATGCCATGGGCAATTGTTTTTGTTTATAAGATAATGTTGGTTTTTGGAGATTATTCTTTAACATATGCTGCGATAATCGCTCCTGTAATTTTCTTTTTAATTTCGACCTTGGGTTTTTTCCTTTTTGTTAGAGAGATATCCTCTATAAGATATTCCAAAAACATATCTGGAGTAGTAGCTCTAATCGCCAGTTTTTTATATATCATTCTTCCTGAAATGATTCATAGAACTGTTGCAGGAGTTCCAGAGATTGAAAGTTTAGGCATGGCCTGGTTTTGGTTTGCTTTTTATTTTTTTACATTAGCCTGGAAGTCGAATAATAAGAAAAAGCAGATCATTTATGGAGTTTTATCTGGATTGTTTACCGGAGCAATGTCGTGGACATGGGGAGGGTATAGATATATTGGTCTTATTTTAGCCTTAACATCATTCTTAGTATTCCTGTTTGAAAAAGATAAGAAGAAAAATCTGCTAATTTTAACTGCGTGGGCTATTCCCACTTTAGTGATAGAGTTTATAAAATTTGGAGATGTAACACCAATAATGGGCATTAGTGGCACTGGATTTGTTGTTATTGTGTTTTTTTTGATTGTAGGGGATTTTATTTTATCTAAAATTAAGTTAAGAAAAATGATCAAATTAGATAAAATAAAACTTCCTGAAAATATTGTTAACAGCCTATTTTTATTATTTTCATTATTAATAATTTTTGTAGTATTTAATCCTAATTTTGTTGTAGAATCAATAAAATCTCTAATAGACGGATTATTATATCCTTTTGGAAAAGCAAGAGTTGCTTTAACTGTTGCTGAAAACAAAGCTCCCTATTTCATAGAAGTTCTTCAGAGTTTTGGAAATATTATTTGGATTTTTTTGCTAGGGGTTTTAATAATATTCTATGAGATGGTTAAACATTTTAAACAAAAGTGGTTGTTTAATTGTGGTTTTGCCTTGCTAATTTTAGGCATTGTATTCAGCAGATATTCTGAAAATAGTATATTTAATGGAGAAAGTTTTATTTCAAAATTATTTTATTTGGGAAGTTTAATTTTATTTTCAATCATAGTTTTGGGAACTTTTATAAGGGCTTACTCTAAAAAAGATGATAAAACTCTGGATAACTTTAGAAATTTAAATGTGGGGTACATCTTAATGTTATCTTTTTCATTTTTTGCTATGATCTCTATGAGGGGGGCAGTAAGGCTATTTTTTATTATATCTCCGATAATAATATTTATATCTATATTCGCTTGTGTAAGGATAATTGATTCTTATTTTAAATCAAAAGGAAATGATTTGAAGAGGGTGTTAACAGCAATTTTAGGGCTTGTGGTTATTGTTGTATTGCTAACTACTGTTGTAAATTATACTAACCAAACAGTTTACTCAGCAAAAGCTTCAATTCCTTCTTCTTATAATCAGCAATGGCAAAAAGCAATGGCTTGGGTAAGGGAAAATACCACGCAAGGAAGCATATTTGTTCATTGGTGGGATTATGGCTATTGGATTCAAACTATTGGAGAAAGAGCGACAGTTACTGATGGTGGACACCAAAACGGATGGTGGGACCATACTACGGCCAGATATCTCCTGACAACTCCAAAACCAGAAACAGCTTTAAGTTTAATGAAAACACACAATGTCTCTTATCTTTTAATTGACTCTACAGATTTAGGAAAGTATAGTGCATATAGCACGATTGGAAGTGATAAAACCGGAGAAGACAGATTGTCCTGGATTCCAATCATGACTTCAGACCCCAAATACGCACAGGAAACAAAAAACTCCACAATAATGATTTTCCCTAGGGGTGCTGCTCTTGATGAAGATATTATTTATAATTATGAAGGTAAAGATTTCTTTTTTCCAAAAGGAAAGGCAGGAATAGGGGGGATTATATTAGAGATCTTAAATAATAAAACAAGTAACTCGAGTTTATTTGTACAACCATTAGAAATCTTAGTTTATAATAATAACCAATTAAGAGTTCCAATAAGATATTTATATTTTAATGATAGATTAGTAGATTTTAAGAATGGAATAAATGCTACATTAAGAATAATTCCAACTATAGAAAATAGCCCTCAAGGAATGAGTATAAACAATCTAGGAGCAATAATCTATCTCTCCCCAAGAGTTTCACAGAGCCTATTTGCCCAAATGTATTTAATGGATGATCCATTGCATCAATATTCTTCATTAAAAATAGCTCATTTTGAACAAGATCCTTTAATAGAAAATGTGCGGTCACAAGGAGCAAATATAGGGGATTTTGTTTATTATCAAGGTTTTAGAGGGCCGATAAAAATTTGGGAAGTTAATTATCCGGAAAATATACTTGCTCAAGCAGGATTCTTAAAGAGCCAAGGAGAATATGGGGAATTGGATAACTTAAAGTTTACAAAATAACTCTTTTAGATCCATAAAGTTTAAAACATATTAATTATAATTGATTATATGCAAAATAAATCCCCTAAAATAGCTATTATTATAGGTACCAAAGCAGAATTAATTAAGTGTATGCCTGTAATGGTTGAACTTCAAAAACAAAAAAGAGATTATTGGTTTATTCATACTGGACAACATCCTCTAGAAAAGATTTGTAAGGAATTTGACATTAAAGAACCAGATTTTACCATGAGTAAGGAGCCCAAGATAAGCACTAAATTTTGGTCAAAAATAAATAAATTTTCTTTATTTTGGTTTCTTTTAATGATTTTTAAAATAAAAAAAAAGCTGAAAGAGATTAAACCAAAATATGTTATTTATCATGGAGATACAATGAGCACAGCTGCTGCTTCTATAGGTTCTAGTAGTTTGTTAAATATTAATAAAAATTGGAAAAATGTACATTTAGAAGCTGGCTTAAGATCAGGTAGTTTATGGGAACCTTTTCCAGAAGAGATATCTAGAAATATCTGTGATAAATTTTCAGATATTCTTTTAGCTGTTTCAGACCTTTCAGAAAAAAATTTAAAAAAAGGAAAATTAAAAGGAAAAATTATCAAAATAGGGAATACTATTATTGACTCGTCAGAGTATATCTATAAAAAAGCAGGGAAAAAATTTAAGAAAGAAAAGGAAGAATATGCATTAATTAATATTCATCGACATGAACATTTAAGAAACAAGGAAAGTTTAAGGAAGATTATAGAAATTATTAACGTTATAAGAACAAAGGGAATCTGGCCATTACATGACAATACAGAATACTATCTTAAAAAATATGGTCTTTTTGATAAGATTAATCAAGAAAAGATTTTGATAACTCCCTTAAAAACCTATGAAGAGTTTATTTTTCTTTTAGCAAATTGTAAGTATCTAATTGCAGATGGGGGTTCAATCCAAGAAGAAAGTCTTGTTTTCAAGAAACCTTGTGTAATTCTTAGAAAAAGAACAGAAAGGCAAGAAGGTTTGTCTACTGGAATAAATTTTTTAACAGGAGTAGAAGTAGAAACTGCAAAAAAGGTTATTAAAGATATAGAAGTTAATAAAATAAAAATAAAAAATTTTAAGAATCCTTATGGGGAGGTTGGATTAAGTAAAAAAATAGTTGAGATGTTAAAATGAAAATTAATTTAGGTTGTGGGAGAAAAAAATTGGAAGGATATATCAATTGTGATATTTCCAAAGAAGTAAATCCAGATAGGGTAATAAATCTTGAAAGAAATCTGCCGTTTAAAGATAACTCAGTAGATGAGATAATTGCAGAGCATGTATTAGAACATATAGCAAATTTTATCTCTCTTATGCATGAGGTTTGGAGAGTTTGTAAAAAGGATGCAAAAATTAAGATAAAAACGCCATTTTATTCTTCATGGGGGCAGTTTAATGATCCTACCCATGTAAGATTTTTCACCCCTTTTACTTTTGAATATTTTAATAAGGGAACATATTCTCATCAAACACATTCAAACAAGAATATGTTTAAAATAGAAGAAGTAAGAATAAATTTTGGCGTTGGAGATTCATCAAAATTAAATTTTTTGTTTAATCCTTTAATAAATTTTAATCATAAAGTTTACTGTAGATTTTTCTCTTGGATTTTTCCTGCAGCAGAAATACAGTATATATTAAGGGTGATAAAAAAAGAAAAATCTATAAATCCATACGGAGAAAAAGAAATTAGTAAGAATATGAGAAATTTATTAAAATAATGTTTAAAATGAAATACCCCGCCCTAAAGGGCGAGGTATCAAGGATTAAAAAATGTTAAAACTAACAAACCCAAGGTTGCGAAGAAACAATGTAGTGCTGAACAGCTTCGGTAGTTGTGTTCCCGACGCTGCGAAAGAATTTTCCAGGACTCCAGAAATGTCCAGTTCTAAAATGGTTTCTCAGCCAAGGATATTTCTGCATCAGCTTGAAAGCACTATAACCTTTGAACAGTTGAAGAGCTTTGCTGACACTAATAGTGATTGGCATCTCAACAAAGAGATGGATGTGGTCAACAGCGATGTGAATCTCATAGATTTTAAACCCCTTCCTGTAAGCAACCTGCCTCAGGAAAAACTCACAATCCATTCTAAGTCCGTAGAACTTAAAGGGGTCTTTGGCATATTTAATTTTCCAGACAAAATGGAAAGCATTTTGTCCAAAGCTGTGTTTTC
>CAZFNY010000040.1:0-6633 GCA_964520275.1 Candidatus Woesearchaeota archaeon
TGGTCTATAGCGAGCGACTTCAGATATTGCGAGCGGTGACCAGTGGTTCTTGACATTTTATTGCAGCTCAATTTTTATTCACAACATAATCCCTTTTTAACAAACACGCCCCAGCCTCGCTTCTCACTCTTCTCGTTCGAATCTCTGATTTATTTCAGGAACGATGGGGCTATGATGCTTCCAGCATCATGAAACGCCCCGCCTCTCCCATGCTTTCTCGGGGCTTGATTTAATATTTGTCCTCGCAAACATGCTCGGATTTGAAATTTTAATAACCATAGAGTTAAGCGAACCTCTACGGATTTTCCAAATCCGTGAAACGCCCCCGCCGAGATTCGAACTCGGGTCACGGCCGTTCTATTTGCCTTTTAAGAAAAATCTTAAATGCTTAATCTTGAAAACGCCTGTCCTTCTAGAGGACAGAGGTTATTGTCTCATCGACTAAACCTCGACAATTGAGAGGGCCGCATTCTTGGCCTCTGAACTACGGGGGCTCACTTTACTATGCTCGTTCATCCTGTGCTACCCAAGCTTGGTCATCACAGGGCATAGTAGAAAAATCAAGCAGAATTGTTTTATAAACTTTTTACTCTACAAGAAAAACCTTGTCGTTTGGCCTTACTCTGTCTGAAACCTTTATTCCTATGTGGTCTCCTTTTTTTGCTTCTTTTACAGCTTTTCTTTCTATCTGGATTCCAGCAACTTTTTCTTCAAAGTTAGTTGTGTGTCCTTTTATGTGGATTTTGTCCCCGACTTTTACTTTAGCCGAAAGCTTTATTGCAGCCACATTTATATGGCTAAAATACCCTGAAATCTTTCCAATCTCTTTTTCCATAATTAAAAGAGATGTATTTAGTATATAAATTTATTGAGAAGTGTCTTTTGGAGTTTAATAATACTTAAATACTTGAGTTTACTGGGTTTTTTATGGCAGATTCTAATTGTCCAAAGTGCAAAGGAACAGGAAGAGTTATGGAAAAAGACGGAAGTATTCATACCTGTTTTGACTGCCTTTTAAAAGGCCAGATGGACCAGCACGACAAAAAAGTTAAAAGTGCTGAAGAATTGAGAATTAAGCTGTAGTCCTTTTAGCTAGATAAAATTAATATCACTAATATCTCTATATAGTGAAGTATAAAACTCATTATTCCTAAGATTTTTATCTTTATTGTTGTCATGCCTGCAAGCATGGATATGCCTATCTCATCAGGCAGGGGTGTTGCAATGAGTATACCTGCAAAAATGTAAAGGAGATAGTGCCTTATTTTTAGACTTATGTTATGTCTTACAAATTTTTCTATTTTTTTTGCTGTTTTTGTATCTTTTAGCTCATTAAATTCTTCCATAAATGAAAATTGGATTAATCGGAATATGATCAGATTTGATATTATTGATCCAGATGCACCCAGCAAACTTGCAAGAAAAATATTATCTGGATGCGATATAGTAAAAAAGCCTAGAGCAAAAGGGGCTGTAAACCCAAATATCAAAAAAATTCCGGCGATAAAATATCCAAAATAACTAAACCCTTTTAGACTAGCGATTTGTTCAGCTATTTTTGGCTGGCTGAACAGATAATAGGCCAGAATTATGATACCTATAAGAATTAGCAGTTTTAGATATTTGAATCTTAATGTCTTTTTTACTTTTCTTACTATATTGGGATGTGAACTTTTGATCAGTCTCCTTATCTTTCTTGACACCATCTTTTTATCATATAGTAATTATTTTGAGATTAATTAATCTTTCTTTTTTTGAGTATTATAGAAAGAATACTTTTGGAGAGGGGTTTTTAAGAGAATATAGTTCCCACTAACTCATGACTTCGCAAGAAATTATTTTGGGCAGTCTTCTTACAATTTCTTTGATTTTTTAATTACTCTCTTACCGCAATCATCTTTCCAATCACACCCCTTACAAATACCCGAATTCTTTGACCATTCTTTTGTTCCAAAACAAGCTTTTTCTGATTGCTCTTTCTGCAATTGATTTTTAACCATTAAAAATATCATCACTTACCATTTATATATCCTTATGTTTAGCCGATTGTTCTAATCCTGTAAAATAGTAGCAAGAATATAAAAATAGCCCCACCAGTGCTCGCAATCTCGCACGAAGGTTCTTTTGGATTACACTTCTACCACGAAATTGCTCGTCGAACCTCGGTTCTCATCATGGATAAGAGAAGATACTATTTCGCTTTGCTCAATAGCATTTATTGGAAGATAGCCCCGCCAGGATTCGCCCTGAGCGAAACGTTGGATTTGGGACTTTGGTCGTCGGTAGTTCGGAGACTCTTTAATTCATCAGTTATAGAATCCTGCGAAATGGTAGTTTCCGAACCTTTTTTACGCATTTTTATTTTTTGATTGTTTAACATTTTACAGGAAAATAAAAGCTTACGGATATTTAAATGTTGCCTGAGAATTTAGAATTTTATCGTTGAGAAAATGCGAAATAATTATTCTCTTTTTAGAAATTATTTCTTAAAATAAAAAAATGCCTATAAGTTTTTATACTCTGTTTCTCTGATTTATTTCATGGAAGAAGAAACTAAAACAGAAGAAAAACCTTCTGCAACTCCAACAGAGGAGAAAACAGAGGAAGAAAAGAAGAAGGAAGAGGAAAAAAAAGAAGAGCCTTCTTCTGAAAAACAAAACTAAACTGATACGTTTTGTTAAATTTTTTATTTTTTAATCAGGGCGAATGGTGGGTGGGAATTTTGTTTTTATAAGGAGAGATTTTTATAGTTGATGCGGTTCATTGTTTAAGGAAGATTAAATTAAACAGAAGGAGATAAAAATGTTTGAAAAACAGGTAAAAAAGATGAAGATGTTGGATTGGGCTTTAACCAAACTTGGAGTCGCAACCTTTGTATTATTTCTCATTGGAATATGGGGATCTCTTAGAAATTGGGCATTGAGCGTTAATCCCTGGATTTTCTTCATAATATCTATTATTACAGCAGCAATTGTATTAGCAAGAATCTTTAGGAAATAAATTTTAATCTTAGTTAGGTTTTTATAACTGAAAACCTTAATTTTTTTATGATTGAAAAAAGAGGATTGACTGAAAAAGAAGCTAATAAGCAGATTGAGCAATATGGCTCTAATGAGATTAAAGAGAGTTTGGTCATCTCTCCAATAAAAATACTTTTTAGGCAAATCAAAAAGAATTATATTATTTACTTACTCTTTGTTGCAGTAATCTTATCTTTCGTTGTCGGAAAATCATTAACTGCCTATACTATATTGGCAGTTATTTTTGTTCTTATTTTTACAGGTTTTATTCAAGAATATAAGGCAGAAAAAGCAATAAAATCTCTAAAAGGAATGCTGATGCCTATTTCAATAGTTATAAGGGATGGCAAGGAAAAAGAGATTCTATCTAAAGACATAGTTCCTGGAGATATTATTTTGTTAAGGAATGGAGAGAAAGTTCCTGCTGATTGCATTATTATTGAAGAAAGAGAACTTTTAGTTAATGAATCTATTCTTACAGGAGAATCAAAAGAAGTAGAGAAAATAGCTGCAAAAGGTGAAAAAGATTATTCTGAAAAAAATGCTCTTTATATGGGCTCTTTTATTGTCAATGGCAAATGTCTTGCAAAAGTCATTCATACTGGGATGAATACAAAGTTCGGAAGTATAGCAAGTATGATTTCAACTGCTGAAAAAGAATTGCCACTTCAAAACAAAGTTAATAAAATTTCTAAGTATATGGCTGTTGTAGCTATTGTTTTCTCGATATTAACTGGATTATTTATGATTATAGTAAGCCCACCATCAGAAAATCTTCTTATTGATGCTATGATATTAATGATTGCCTTAGCAGTCTCTGCTTTTCCAGAAGCATTTCCAGTGGTTTTGATTACTGCACTTGCTAAGGGGGCATACCAAATGGCACAAAAAAATGCAATTGTAAATAGAATGTCTATAATTGAGACTCTTGGAGAGACGACAGTTATATGTTCAGATAAAACAGGAACAATTACTAAAGGAGAGATGACTGTGAGCAAAATTTATGTAGATAACCATCTGATTGATGTAACAGGAGCAGGTTATGAAGGAACTGGCAATTTTCTACTATCTAACAAAAAGATAAATCCTATTAAAGATAATATCTTGTCTCTTCTTATAAAAAGTTCTATTATTTGCAATGATGCGAAAATAATAAGAACTGGCGAAGATAATCTATATAACATAAACGGAACTCCTACAGAAGCATCTCTTTTAATTATGGGTGCAAAGGCAGGAATGCATACTGAAGATTTAGACTTTAAAAAAATAGAAGAGATGCCTTTTGATTCTAAAAGAAAAATGATGTCAGTTTTATGTAAATTAGAAAATGAAGATTATGTATTCTCAAAGGGGGCTCCTGAAGTATTATTAAAAAATTGCAAAAAGATACAGAAAAGCTGGGGCTTATCTAATTTAACAGAAAGAGAGCGAAAAGGGATTTTAGAAATGAATAAAGAGATTACTTCAGACTCATTAAGAACTATTGCAATTGCATACAAAAAAGTAACTTCTTTTGGCAAAGACCATTTTGAAGAAGAACTTATCTTTTTAGGATTGGTTGGAATGGAAGACCCACCAAGAGAGGAAGTTAAAGAGTCCATATTATTATGCATGAGGGCAGGAATAAAAGTAAAAATGATTACTGGGGATAATAGAGAAACTGCTTTAGCTATCTCAAAGAGAATAGGGTTAAAAGGAAGAATAATTGAAGGGCAAGACTTAGACAATATGACTGAAATTGAACTTTCTAAAATAGTTAATGAAATAGTTGTTTTTGCAAGAGTAAGACCTGAACATAAACTAATGATTGTTAAAGCATTAAAACTTAATGGGGAGATTGTTACGATGACGGGTGATGGGGTAAATGATGCCCCCGCACTTAAAGAAGCCCATATAGGCGTTGCAATGGGCAAGAATGGAACAGATGTTTCAAGAGAGGTTGCAGACTTGACCTTGAAGGATGATAATTTTGCAACAATTGTTATGGCTATAAGAGAAGGGAGAACTATCTTTAAAAATATTAGAAAGTTTATTAGCTACCAACTATCATGCAATTATGCCGAACTTATGATTTTATTCTTTGGGGTAATTTTAGCACCCTTTCTTGGTTGGCAGATTCCTTTGCTTTTAGCATTGCAAATATTATTTATGAACCTTGTTACGGATGACTTGCCTGCGATAACTCTTGCACTGACCCCTTCTTCATTAGATATAATGGAAGAAAAACCAAGAAAGAAAAAAGAAATATTAAATAAATCTCTTCTAATCTGGTTTGGAATAGCGGGGGTATCTATGGCCATTATGACTTTATCTGTTTTCTTTGTAAGTTTTAATATCTTACATCAAACAACAGAGTTTGCAAGAACAACCGCCTTGCTTTCATTAATTTGTTTAGAAATAGCTAATGCTTATAATTTTATGTCGTTTAGACATAAGGTTTCTTTGGCGTCTTTAAGAGTAAATAAATATCTCTTTTATGCATCTATAGTCTCAATTTTAGCAACAATAGCTGTAATCTATACTCCGCTGAATAAAGCATTTGGAACAGTTCCTATTGGGATTATGGGCTGGGTAATCGGCATTATCTCTGCAATGATTATTATATTCATATTTAACCTCTTAAAAGGATTGAATGAGAAAAAGAAGTTTCTTAAGTTAGAACACTTCTAATAAGAATCATTAGTCTGTTGCACTAAGCAATTATTATCTTCGCATGGCTTATCTCATATTCTCGCAAGAATTACTTCCTAATCTCCTAAGGTCTAACATCTTTTTATATGCAGAATATCAGATAGCCCCACCAGGATTCGAACCTGGGTCACAGCCTTCAGAGGGCTGTATCTTTGACCGCTAGACTATGGGGCTATGTATAAATTAATCAACAGATAGTTTTAAAGATTGTCTTTTTGATTACATTCTTTTCATAGAAATCTTTTTATAGTTCGCGTGCCTTTTTAATGGATGGCAATTGGGGTGACATCTTTTGTTGTTGCAGTGCTGATAGCAGCAGTATGGCTTATTTTAGGATTTAAAAGATTCAGGCACAAGTTTTTTACAATTTTTCTGATAGCTTTGATATTGTTTACTTTTATTAGTTTTAGCATGGTCATAAAAAATAAGGGGGTTGATTTGAAAACTGTTTCTGGGATGATGCAGGCTGGAAAGCTGTATTTTTCCTGGCTTGGGTCTGTTTTTGGGAATTTCAAGACAATTACTGCAGGCGCTATAAGGATGGACTGGTCTAACGCTGATCAGAATAAAACAAGGAGTTAAAGATTTTTTAGTAAATATTCTTAGTAAAGATAAAGATATCTATTAGTTATAGAAGATTTTAGTGGTTAAACTTATTACACTTTATTCTCTGCGTTTTATTCTAGATTATTACTACATCTGTGTTTTACGAGTAAGCAATTCCGGCAATGGTTAAACAGAGTTGTGCAAATTATTTTCTATGCTTCATGCTCTGTCCGGAAAGGACTTTTTAACAAATAATTTGATTCTTTTAGAGCTTAAAAAGACAAATCAACCTTCAAAATATGCTAACTCCGGACAAAGCAATGCTTCAGTAATATTTATAAAGTGAAACATATTATTTAATTTATGGAAGGAGACG
>CAZFNY010000041.1:0-6523 GCA_964520275.1 Candidatus Woesearchaeota archaeon
TACACCGAGTATTCACCAGTTCGATTCTGGTATCGCCCATGTCTCAAGCGTAAGGATTTACACCGATTAAGCGAAGGTCCGATTCCTTCACGGGCCATTTTTGGAAAAGTGCTTTGTCCGGAGTTAGCATATTTTGAAGGTTGATTTGTCTTTTTAAGCTCTAAAAGAATCAAATTATTTGTTAAAAAGTCCTTTCCGGACAGAGCATGGAAAAGAAAAACTTTAAATATAAAACCAAATTAATTGATTAGAGGATTATAATGAAAAAATCAAAACTGAAATATCTTGGTTTTTTGGGGTTTCTTGGATTTTTAGGATTTCTTGGAACAATCAATCCATGGAATTATTTGAATTTCCTGCATTTCCTTCATTTTTTGAGATTCCTGCCAGAAAAATCAAAGAAATAATAACATAATCCTTTCATAGGTAATTTTATAAATTAAATCTATTAAACTCAAGAATAACATGGACAAATATCTTTTTTCTGAATTATATACAGAGAATAAGAAGTATGTTCTTAGTGTTTGTAAAAAGTATTGTGGAGTAAATGGAGCAAAAGAGGACATAGAAGATGTGTGCTCTGAGGTTTTTTTAAGAGTCCTGATTCATGATGGTTTTGACCCAAAAAGAGCCTCATTTAATACCTGGGTCTACTCAATAGCAAAAAATGCTTCGCGTAATTTTATAAATGGAAAAAAATACAGGCCATCTAAATTATATGACATCGAAGAGTATGCAGACTCCCATATCCTTAGAGATGTTGCTGACCCAGAATCAATTCTTGTATCCCATGAGAAAATGGATTTTATATTAAACGCGATAGATAATCTTTCAGGCAATTATAGAGAGATAATAAAATTGCGGTTATTTGAAGATGCAAGTTACGACACTATCTCTGAAATAACCAACATTCCAATAGGGACAGTAAAATCAAGAATATATCGCGCCAGAAAAATCCTACAATCCAGATTAAATGAAAAACTCTTTTCTGAGCGTGTCTGAAAAATAATTCTAAATCTTTTTAAACACACATCAATAAAACCCCTCATGGCAATAGAAACACTGACTGATGCAGAATTAATTTCAAGAGCGCAAAAAACAGAAAATTACAAATCAGCAATAGAATCTTTATACCCCAAATACTATCGCCTTACTTGTTCAATTGCTTACAGAATAATTAAGAATTATGAAGATGCAGGAGAAATTGCACAAGATTGCATGATGAATGTTTATAAAAATCTGGGTAAATTTGATGCATCAAAAAATTTTGGAAAATGGATTAAGCGGATAGTTTATAACAAATCCATAGACTATTTTAGGAGAAAAAGAGATTTTGTGAGTTTGGAAGATATTGAGGATATGATTGACTCAAGACATAATCCAGAGCAACTTTTAAAGAGAAAAGAATCTTCAAAAAGAATTTCTGAAGCAATAAGCTCATTGGACACTAAATTTTCAGAGATTGGAAAGTTATTATTAGAAGGAGCAACCTATCCAGAGATTGCAGAGATGATGGAAATTAATCCTAATACCGCAAGATGGAGAGGTTCACAACTCAGAAAGAAGCTCAAAAAGAAATTTAATGGGTCTACCAAAAACCTTTAAAAGGGATAAAGTTGTGTTTTAAATATGAGTAGCGACAAAAACCCAAAAGAAGATGTTCGCGAAGAAAATTCTCCAGAACAGTCAATTCCTGAGATGGAATTAGACAGGAAATATTCTGATAAAAAACAGATTATGCCAGAGGGTACTGAAAAAATCCAGAAAGATATGGACAAGGCAAAAAAAGAGCTGGAAAAACTAAAATCATCTATTCTCAAAAAATACGGGTTTACGCAAGTTTTGAGCATCCTTCCTCCGCAAGCCATAAAGTTTTTTATCGAAGAGGAAGAGGTTCCAAAAGAGACAGAAAAGTATATGCATCTTTATATGGTTGTTTCAGAAGACAAGTTCAAGGAAATTCCTAAGATAAAGCAGGATATAATCAAGCAGATAGAGCCAATTCAGGAAAAACTCAAGCAAAAAATCTGGCTTCAAATCAAGACTCCGATAGACATCTGGGAATCCTGCCTTGATTCTAAGTTTGAACTGGTAAGTGCAATCTCTATGTCTTTCCCACTGCATGACAAGGGGCTTTTGCAGGGGCTTAGAGTGACTGAAATCCACAAATCCATGGTCTTGCAGAAGTTTGAAAAATATGTTGTCAGCTATGTCATCGGCGGAAGCTTTGTAAGAGGAGACACAATAAAGACCTCTGATGTTGATGTCTTCATAATAATCAATGACACAGATGTCAAGAGAATGCCGAGACTCGAGCTTTTAGAGAGATTAAGAAACATTATCTATGGTTATATCACAGATGCGTCTACTCTTGCTGGTGTAAAAAGTAATATGCTTAATGTCCAGATTTATCTCTTGACTGATTTCTGGCAGAGTGTCAAAGACGCGCATCCAGTCATTTTCACTTTTATAAGAGATGGTGTCCCAATTTATGACCGTGGAACATTCATGCCCTGGAAAGCACTCTTGAAAATGGGAAAGTTGAAACCAAGCCCAGAAGCAATCGATATGTTCATGTCTATGGGGGATAATACTATAAAAAGAGCAAAAAGGGCTTTGCTGGATATCTTGCTTCAGGATATTTATTGGAGTGTCATAACTCCAAGCCAGGCTTTGCTTATGCTTTATGGCCTGCCTCCTCCAAACACAAAAGAGACAGCAAAAGAGATGAAAAAGATTTTTGTTGACAAAGAAAAAATGCTGGAACTGAGATTCATAAAGATTCTCGAGGAAATAACAATAAAATACTACAAAGGCTACGAACATGAGAAGATAAAAGAAGTTTCTGGAAAAGAGATTGACCATCTTTTGCAGGGAACAGAAGAATATCTCAAGAGGCTTAAGGATTTAAGAGAGCAGATTGAAAAAAAGGCGCAGGAAAAGACAATTGAGCAGATTTACAAGGATGTTTTTGACCTCCTGAAGATTATAATCCATAAAAATTCACAGCAGGCAATTATAGAAACTTTTGAAAAAGAATTTGTAAAAAGCGGGAAATTTACTTACCAGCATCTAAGAATGCTAAAAGAGATTATTGAAGCAAAAGCAGAATCCAAAAAAGGGAAATTAAGCTTTCATAAAGCAGATGATGTAAGAAAAAACTCAAGCGTCCTGATTAACAATCTTATAGAATACTCGCAGAGATGCGATTTAGTTTCTTTTGAAAGGGGAAAAATGATATTGAAGCACAAGAATGGTGTTGCAGAGCTTGTGAATGCCGGAGCCAAGAGCTTTTTGATTCAGGGAAACATAATAAAAAAGATAGAGGATAAAGCAGAGATTTCAACAATGGAAGAAGTTTCTGAAGCATTAAAAGCCCAGAAAGAAAAGCAGAACATAATAATTAATCCAAAGATTTTTGATCTTTTAAGAAAAGAACTCGGAGATTTCGAGATTCTGGTTTAAGAAAAAATCCACCATTATTAAGTTTATTATGAATATTCTAACCCCAAAAAATAAAAACCCCTTTTTCTTTTCCTGTTAATGAAATATGTTTTTATTTTGGGAAGAAATCCTGAGCTTTCAATTGCAGAGATATTTTCTTATTTCAAGAAACAGGCAAAAAAGATAATAAGCTCTAAAATAATTAAAAACTCTGTCTTAATTGAATTTGAGGATAAAATAGAAAAAGGTGTTGTTGATAATCTCGGAGGAACTCTTGCAATTGGAGAGGTTTTATGCGAGATAGAACTAAAAGAGCTGAACAAGCAGGAAATTTATTCTGGGACTAAAAACAATATAAATTATGTTGTCTGGAATTTTTCTGATGAAGAACATGAAAAAAGTGCTTCAGAATATCTAAAAAAAAGATTTAAGGAAGAAAGGCTCAAGGCTTCTGAAAAAAACCTGACTGGAAGTTTGGAGTTGCAGGAAGGAAAAACCATAAGAATATCTTCTGGCCTGATTGATGAAGAGTATTTTGTCTTTGACCGCTTTTTCGGAAAAATAATTGAAAAATGCGACTATAAAACTCTTGAAGCAAGAGACATGAAAAAGCCAGAAAGAAGGCACGAACTCTCTATCTCTCCACGCCTTGCAAAAACAATGATAAATCTTTCCCAAACTAAAAAAGGCGAAACAATTCTCGACCCTTTCTGCGGAATAGGAACTATCTTGATTGAGGCATTGAATCAAGGAATCAATGCTGTTGGAATTGATAAAGATGAAACAGCAGTTTCAGGAGCTAAAAAAAATCTAGAGTGGTTTAAATTTTCAAAGAATAATTACAAAATCCTTTTGGGAGACTCCGGGAATATAAAGCCAGAAAAAGTAAATGCAATTGTAACAGAGCCAAATCTTGGCCAAATCTTGAAGAAAATGCCATCAAAAGAAGAGGCAGAAAAAATCCTTGAAAAATATGAATGCCTTATGATAAGAATCTTGAACCATCTCAAAAACTCTGTTTCTAGAAAAATTGTCTTTACATCTCCTTTGATAGACCAAAAATCAAAAAGAGTTTCCTGCAACATAAAAAAAATTCTTGAGAAAACAAGATTAAAGCTGATAAAAGGCCCGATTCCAGAATACAGAAAAGGCCAGATTGTTGGAAGAAATATTTTTGTGCTGGAAAGATAAGGTGTAACTAAAATTTATAAATGGTAGAATCCACAAAATTATATGGCAAAAGTAATTAATGAAAAAAATATATTCTTGGACGGAGATGGCGCCTCAGAAGATGCATTTGTTATTGTTAAAGGCAAAGGATTATATAATTATTTAGTCAATGCTGGCGAATTATATTCTGTAAGAATGGGTGATAAAAGAACTATTAGTGAAGCATATCAATTAACTCTTACCCAAAATGGTGCTATAGAGCGCATGAAAGAAGTCCCTAAATCAGGTCTAGGAGCGATTGTAAATTCTATTCTTGATTTTGATAAATCTAAGAATAAGCTTAACTTTTCAACAAAAGAATATCCAACAACATTTTCCAAGGGCAAATCTTCTAAATTTTATTGGCTAAAAGAGCCAGTGATAAGTTTGTTCCAGTTGCCTGCTTATAGACATTTTGAAGAAATCCGAGATTGAAAAGATATCTTTAAAAACCTATTTTCTTCTTTAATACTCATGACGCAAGGAAAAGTTATTCAATTTAGAAGGGGAAGACATACAATTCATGAAAAGCATTTTCTTATAGAGATAGAAGGAGTTGAAAAAAGAAAAGAAGCAGAGAAATTCATCGGAAAAGAAGTCAGCTGGAAAAGCCCTGCTGGAAAGATAATCAAGGGAAAAATCTCAGATGCTCACGGAAATAATGGTGTTGTCAGGGCAATTTTTGAAAAAGGCCTTCCTGGTCAGGCAGTGACAACCAAGGTGGAGATAAAATGAGTGTAGAGAAAGGAAGATCAAGCATAAGGAGTAATAAACTATCGAGGATAGTTGGGCAAGAAGTGACGGTTTATTTTAATAGAAACGGAAATAGTGTTAAAGAAGAAGGAATTCTGTACAGAAATAATAAAGGATATAACATAAATGATAAGCATATACCTCTTAACCGGTTAACTACTATGAAGACCTCTAAGGGATATTCTGAAGTAAATTTAAATTATTCAAACGGGAGAAAAAGATGAGCAAGATTAGAGGAACCCAGTACAGGAAAACCAAAGCATTGAGGACAATTGCTAATACCGGAAGAAAAGTGGGATTAATCTCTGCTAAGAGTAACGAGTCTGAGCCTATTTCTTTGGGGATATTGAATTATCAACCAGGGGTGGATTATACTTATCTGGGAGATGGAGGAGACACAAGAATAATACACAGAGCGAGTGTAACAAATATATCTAACTTAGGAGAAAGAGGATTGGTTATTAGAGTTAGTTTGAGAGAGTCCAGTAATAAATTTGGAGGAAGAATATAATGTCAACACTAAGAAAAGCATTTGCATATTCAAAGAAAAAAGTTGTCCCTTACACAAGGACAAGCAAGAAAAAGCAAAAATCGTATATAAAAATGATTCCTCCGCAGAAAATAGTCAAGTTCACTATGGGAAATCCGCAGGCATTCAACGCAGGAAAATTCCAGCATGTCTTGAGTGTTGTCTCTACTGAAAATGTACAGATAAGGCACAATGCTTTGGAAGCTTGCAGGCAGTATATAAACAAGAAAATGGACACAGACCTCGCTGGCCAGTACTATTTTAGGGTCAAGCCATTCCCACATCATATTCAGAGGGAAAACAAGATGCTGACAGGAGCAGGGGCAGACAGAATGCAGACAGGAATGCAACTATCGTTCGGAAAAAATGTCGGAAAAGCAGCTATTGTCAAGCCAGGAAGCGAGATATTTGTCATTTATGTCCAGACACCAAAGGCAATAGCAATCGCCAGAAATGCTATCAAAGAAGTAAAACCCAAGCTTCCAGGAAAAGTCAGCATCCTTTACAAAGACCTTTCCAGAAAAGCTCCAGCAATTTAAAGTTCCCGCAAGAAATCTGTCTGCTTTAGCTGACAGATGAATTGCGTCT
>CAZFNY010000042.1:0-6507 GCA_964520275.1 Candidatus Woesearchaeota archaeon
GATTTTTCCCTAAACCTTAAAAACCCTTCTTATCTATTTAATATATGGGAAATCTTGCTGTTAAGACAAAATCCTTTGCAATCAAATGTGTGAGAGTCTGGCATGTTCTTAGAAAACCAACTCGAAAAGAGTTTGAGACGACTGCAAAAATTTCTGCAATAGGAATTGTTGTTTTAGGTGTGATTGGATTTTTGGTTTCCATAATCATGAAAATGTTTTCTTAGCAAGATTTAAAAGCAAGCACAAAAACCAATAGTTTATGGATTATGAAAACAATTACCTTTTAGCAATTAAAAATATGAATCTGCGTCAATCTTTTATAGATTCTATTGAGTTAGGGTGGGCAGAACAATATATGCCTAAGTGTATTTATAAAAATCGTTTATCTAAAAGTAAAAAAAATATACTTATGTCCACAAAACGACTATCTATTTTATCTAGTGAAAATAAATCTAAAGTTCTGATATATCCTGTGGCCTTTGATTTAAAATTTCATCCAAATTTTCAAGATTTTTATTCCACATTAGTATATCATGAAGGACAACATGCAAAAGAAAATTTTATTGGTTTGCCTATGCCCACTTGTGTGTCCGTCGAGAGTATTGAATATTGGTCAGCTTTTGATTTATTACAAGAAGTTCGCGCAGTTAGAAATCAATTGTTGCATTTAACTAAAGAGAATTCAGAGGCATTTCAAGTTAGGTTAGAAGAACGTTTGAATAATCATCTGAGGCAACTTTCTAAGGGTGGATGCAATGAATTTGTTGAATTATACGGAGACCCATAATATTTCAAGACTTAAAAAGATTTAAAAACCCCAATTTTTAAATAGTATTATTGTTCTTTAATTATTAACACATTAAGGGATAGTTGGAGCTGAATGCAAAATGATTTTCATAATAAAGGTAACGACAAACAAAGAAGAAAGAGCAGTTGAGATGATAGCAGAGCGAGCAGAGAAAAAAGCTCTGAATGTTTTTTCTGTGCTAAGGCCCCACGGTCTTAGAGGATATGTTTTCTTGGAAGCAGAAGACAGAGAATCAGCAGAAGAGGCTGTTTTTAATTTACCCTATGTAAAAGGCATTATAGGAAAAACAATCGGCTATGAAGAAATAAAAAATATGGTTGAGCCAAGCGTCTCCACAATTTCAATAAAAGAAGGAGACATTGTTGAAATAATCTCAGAGCCCTTCAAAAAAGAAAAAGCGAAAGTTATAAGAATAGACAAACAAAAAGAAGAAGTAGTAGTGAGCCTGCTTGGAGCAGTTGTTCCACTGCCAGTAACAATCAAGATGGATAATGTTAAAGTAATAAGGAGAGAAGAATTGGAGGAAGAAAATGAAAATCGAATTAATTAAACAGGTCCTTTGCAATTTCCTTTTAGAAAAGGGAAGGTTAAGCGAAGGAAACCATAGGTGTCCTCGCAATGAACATTAAAATATTGACAGAAGGCGGAAGCATGAAGCCAGGTCCTGCTTTAAGTCAGAAGCTCGGTCCAGTAGGAATTAATATTAGCCAGGTTATTCAAAAAGTAAATGAAGCAACAAAAAATTTTGAAGGCATGAAAGTGCCTGTTGAGTTAAATGTTAATCCTTCAACACGGGAATTTACTGTCCAGGTTTTTTCACCCCCTGTTTCAGAATTATTAAAAGGAGAATTAAAAATTGAAAAGGGCTCTGGAACCCAGAAAAAACTCTACACTGGAAACGCTTCTATAGAACAGATAATCTCTATAGCACAGACAAAATCTCCAAACTTGCTCTGCAATAATCTTAAATCAGCAGTCAAGACAATTGTTGGAACATGTGCCAGCCTTGGAATATTAGTAGAGGGCCAGCTTGCAGTGGAAATAGAAAATCAGATTGATGAAGGAAAATTTGACAAGGAAATTAATTCAGAGAAAACAGAAACCTCTCCAGAAAAGAGAAAAAAACTAGACATTTATTTTAAAGAAGTAAGAGAAGAGCAGGATAAAATAATCAAGCAAGAACTAGCAGCCAAAGAAGCTGCAGCCCAAGCCCAGACAGCAGAAGCAGCCCCATCAACAGAGCAGAAAGTTGAAGAGAAAGCTCCTGAAAAAGCCAAAGCTCCAGAGAAAAAGAAATAGCTTTATAAATCGTCCTAACCCATTTAAATTATAATATCGGGGGTATGGGCCAGTCTGGTAAGCTCCGAGGTTTGGGACCTCGTGACCCAGGTTCGAATCCTGGTACCCCCATCCTCAACATTTAAAAACACCTTTTTTCCTTTACTAATATAAAATGCCCTCAAAATTCAAAAAAACAAAATCAGCAGGAAGATTCGGAGCAAGATACGGAAAAAAAGTACGGTCAAGGCTGGTAAAAATAGAAGAAAAACAAAGGCAGAAGCAGAAATGCCCCCTTTGCAAAAAGTTAGGAGTAAAGAGACTTTCAAAGGGAATTTGGAAATGTTCCAAATGCAATAAAAAATTCGCGTCAGATACATACTTTTTACAATAACATGGCTAACTACAAGTGCTTTAAATGCGGGAAAAAACTAACTATCGCCAATCTTGATAAGAGATTTGTCTGCCCTTATTGCGGGGGCAAAATCTTCTTCAAGTCTCGAACACAGGTAAAGCGAGTTAAGGCGGTTTAGATGGTCGCTCCAGAGAAAAAACTTCAAGAGATGCAGATGTTAGAACAGGGCATCCAGAATATTCTTCTTCAAAAACAAGCATTCCAGATGGAGTTTTCTGAAACAATGTCCGCACTAAAAGAGATAGAATCATCTGAAGGAGATATATTCAAGATAGTCGGCCAGTTAATGGTAAAAACAGAGAAATCCAAAATTAAAGAGGATCTCTCAAACAAGGAAAAACTTCTGGAGTTAAGGTTAAAGACTTTTGACAAGCAGGAAAAGTCTCTGACAGACCAGCTTGAAAAAATACGCGACGAAATTATTAAGACTCCAAAAAAATGACGAATATATCCAAAAAAATTACGAAATCTTTATAAATACCTGCTATTTAAAATTAATATGGTGTTTGATAAAATAAGAAAAGCGTTTTCATCTAGGAGAGGTTCCAGTGACGAAGAATACGTAGAAATCGACCTTGCACAGGAAGAAAAAGAGAGCAAGATATTTATCAAATTATTCACTCTAAGGGTTTATGAAGATATTAACGAAATCTTAAATGTTTTAAGAGAGGGGTATACCATTGCCATTGTTGACATAAAACCATTAAGGCAAAAAGACTCTATTGAATTAAAGAGGGCTGTTTCTAAGATTAAAAAGACAACAGAAGCCCTTGAAGGAAACATTGCTGGCTTTGGAGAAAATATGATTATAATAACCCCTTCTTTTGCAAAGATTCACAAAGAAGTTCCTAAGCCAAAAGAAGAAACCAGAAGCAGATTTGATTAGACTTTTTCTATATTTATTGGGGGATTAATTTTTCTGTAAGATAAATTAAAAAAGGTTACAGATAATTTATGATCTATGATAAACATTGAATGCAATAGTTGTCACAATAGTTGTTGCAAGAATCCAATCATAACTATCTTATTGCCTTCTGAAGAAAAATCATTTAGAGAATATTCTGAGAAGATTAGCACTCCTTACAGAGAGATATTTGTTTTGATGAAAAGAGAAAACGGGACTTGTATATTCTTAGACGATATGGAAGGGAGATGTACTATCTATAATAAACGCCCTCTAGACTGCAGATTATATCCTTTTGTGCTTGATTTTAGCAATAATGCTGTTGACTTAAAATTAGACCCAAGATTTTGTCCATATCTTGAGATACTTACATTTAACAAAGAAGAAGTTCTTTCTCTTCTCAGAAAAGAATATTTCACTGACAATTGGATCGAGGAATACAAAGCCTTAGTGAATTTTTAATATTAATAAAAGTCCATTAATCTCTACATCTTAAACTTCCAATTAATTATCATATTGCTTTGTAAAAAAGTTTATAAATTGGTAATCTGTAATTTTAACTATGGGAAGCAGAGAGGTTTTCAAAATTTTTGTTTTTTTAGCATTGGCTTTGATGATAGTTCCAAACATTTCTGCTGTTGAGACAGTCATAAAAGTTTCAACCTATACAAATCACGACATTGAACTTGATATTTTAAAACCCTCACCGGTTCAGTTGATTGAGGTCATCAAAAAAAATGTAGGGAGCGAAGGGGAGATAGTCTTCAATTTCTCAACAGAAGAATCAATTTTTGATATAAACGCATTTGTTAAAAACGGAAACACAATAGTTTTGAAACAGAGGTTTGACAAAAATACTCCAGGAGAATCAATCCATCTGATTCTTTTGCCTGGCAAGATAGAGATAATCAAAAATTTTGAACAGATAGAAAGCATACAACCAGATACCCCCATTACATCTAATGATACAAGTGTCAATGAAACAACTTTCCAAGAAACTACTGAAAGCGAAACTACCTCCATAACCGGACTAGCAACATCAGATGCTAAATCAGATAGCAAATTAGGAAAGATTTTTTCAGGGAAAAACCTATATTACATTGTCGGCTTCATCTTTTTGTTTGCAGTTATATTTGTTGTAATAATGAAATTCAGGAGAAGAGGAGATTATCCCGCTTCAAAAGAAGACGAAGATGTTAAAGTGAAAAAATTAAGTGAGGTTATAGCTGATAGAAAATCAAGAAGCGGCGATTACAATCGAGCCATAGAGGATGCAGAAAGGAAAATAGATGAGGCCAGGGCAGAGATAAATACGCTCAAAAATGCAGAAAAGATAGAAGAACTCAAAAGAAAGCTTATTGAAGACCAGAGAGAGCTGATGAGATTGAGAAGTGGCAGATAAAAACCTTTAAAACCTATTTCTTTATTAATCTGTTATGAAGAAAATATTTATCCAGGCAAGAGCAAAGTACGAATTAAACAAATTCAAACTCCTGCAGCTTTCAACAGAGCTTCCTGAAAATCTAGCAATTGTTTATTCTATACAATTCAAGGATATGGCCTTTGAAGTTAAAGAAATTTTTTCACAACACCATAATATAACCTCATTTATTCAGGTTTTAGGCTGTAGTAAAGTTAAATTTCCCAAAGAAACAGAAGCAGTATTATTAATAGGCTCTGGAAGATTTCACGCTGTTTCTCTGGCATTTGAGTCAAAACTCCCAGTTTATATCTTCAATAGCAACACTCTTGAGAAGATTTCATCAAAGGATATTCATCATCTTGAAAAAGAACACAAAACAGCTTACCTTAAATTCTTGAATTCAGAAAAAATAGGAGTTTTAATCTCTACAAAGCCTGGTCAGCAAAAATTAGTCAATTCCTTAAATTTAAAAGCCAGATTCAAGAACAAAAGACTTTATTTCTTTATTAGCAATAATATTGATAAAAACGAGTTTGAAAACTTTGATGTTGATTCTTGGATAAATACAGCCTGCCCAAGACTAGATATGGACTTGCCTATTATTAATATAGGTCAATTAAAGGACTAATTCAATGTATTCTTCACAAAAATGAGGATTATATGGCCTTATATTGTCATAATTCCTACTAAATTTCAAATTTGGATTTACCATCTCACAGACTCTTTGTATAGATGGTTCTCCAATTTCTTTGCATATTTTTCTAGTGTCTAATCCTAATCGGTCACAGGCTTCTAAGTAAGGGCAGAAATTATAAGACTCTATTTTAATCTTTGTTGGAGAGATTCTCACAATCTTAGAATGCTCTGGATTAATACGCATGTGATTCAATAATATTATCTTATAAGCCCACTCTTCAGGCTTAAGATTATCTTGATCTTCAAATATCCCCTTAATGTGGGATAAGAACCAATTCATTCTTCTTTTAGTTATCAATTGTGAAAGTTCAGAAGCAGGCATTTTTCCTTCTTTAACTTTTTTTAACTATTCAAATTTCTCCTTTATAGCTATCTCTTCAATTTTAGAAAACATTTATAGGTAATTGATTAGGGATTTATAACTATTATTATAATCTAATTTAAACTCTTGCTAGTGAGAAAACTCTTTTTAGGGCTATTATTATTGTTGTTGGAACAAGCAATGTTAAAAGAGCAGAAAATGTCGAAGAAACCACATCTCCAATACCAATCCCTATTAAGGAGCCAGTAACACTATCTCTGCCGAACCCGCTTACAATGACTACAATAGCGCACGCAATTAAAAATGTCTCTGCTTCTTTTCCATATATCTTAATCGAAAAGCCAACTATCACTCCAATCAGCACCAATATAGCATAAATGTAAGGGCTGTACATCTTTATGCTTGAAAGAGAAAGAAAAGAAGAAGTGCTTATCCCTATAACCACTGCCAGGATAATTCCAATTAAAAAAACCCATGCGCTAAACGAGTGTTCATTAGAAGTTATTGGCATTTTATCGTTAATAAATTAAAATATCAAAATATATAAATGTTTTGAAAAATTTTGAAAATAAAAAAGAGCGCAAATTAGAACCTATATTTTTTAAGATTGTGATGTCCTGAAATAGGTTTACATTTTACACTTTGATACTAATTCTACAAA
>CAZFNY010000043.1:0-6269 GCA_964520275.1 Candidatus Woesearchaeota archaeon
TCCAGATGCTTTTTCCTTCAAATCTTCAAAAAAGGCAGATGTCTGCATAACTTCCTATACAAATAAATCTTATTATGGGGTCTTGATTTACAGTGTTGAAAATGGGAATAGCGGAATCGGCATTTTAATGAAAGCGGATTTTTCTGGCAAAGGGGAATTTGTTGACTTGGAAGAAGAAAAAGAGTTTGTTGAAATGACAGAAGCAACTAAAAATTTGATGCCCCTAGATGAGAGTTCTGGGATGGCGATATCTTCTGCTAAAAGTCCTGAACGAAATCTTTCTTTTTTATTCCTGATTTTAACAACTTCTAATCTTTCTTCTCTTTTGTTTTTATTAAAAGTGTCTGAAAAGAAAAAAGTTGTTATAAAATAGTTTCTGGATAATATTCCCAAACTTGGAGAGTATTTAAATTGCCACCCACATTCGTTCGCAGATTCAATTAATAATTAATAAATTCACGACGAATAGACCTGAGGAGTTCAAATTTTACATATAAACTAAAAGATAATTTTAAGATTATTTTAAATTAAAAAAGGACATTATTTTAAGTTGATGACGCCCTGAAAAGAGGAGAAATCTTCTTGTCTAAGAAGCCTTTTTCTTGTATCTTCTTTCAATGGCTATAAGAATCATTGCTGCAAAGACAACTGCAACAAAAACATAAACAAATTTATTTCTGTTCATGTAGCTTAAAAGGGCAATGTCTGATTTTTCATCTGGGCTTGCAATTCCTGTCAAAGGACTTCTGCCAGTAGAGCTTTCGTCGATTGCGCCAATTGCTTGACCTGTTCCTGTCAAAGCCACACCAGACCTTATTAGGCTTGTTTTCCCATCGCTTATCTTGATATTATAATTCCCTTTTGGAGCAATTAATCTGTAGGAAACTGATTCCCCAATTCCTAGATTTGGCTCTTGGGTGCTGACTGTGTCTCCTATTTTTATTTCTATTTTTCTTTTATATTGAGTATTACCCACATTAGTTACTTTAAAGAGGTTGCCGTCTAATTCAAAATTAGCTCCTTCTTTTGCTCCTATATCAAAAAATGCAATTGTTTTTATAGTATCCAGTTCTGCAGTTACGACTCCCTGGCCAGAGCTGGCGTCTTTAGTCACATCTAAGGTGGTAATTTCTTTTGAAGATATGGTTTTTTCTGCCAGCACTTTGTTTTGAGAATCTGTAATTGTTATTTTTATTTGACCGTCAATCGGACTTCCAGAATTATCATAAAGAGTGACTTTGAAAGTTATTGGGTCTCCTGGCTGAAACAGATTATTGTTGTCTGGAAACTCTATGTCAATTGACTGGGCAATAACTAGCGAAGATAAAAGAATTGTTCCCAGCAAAACCAAGAGTGTTTTTTTCATATTCTATTAATGTTGGATGGTTATTTAAAAGTTTTTGTTTGCAAAAATGTTTAAAAATAACTTGGTCATTCTTTCTTAATAAGTATTTTTATTTATTTATACATATTAATATTTCTTAATATTTAAAGAGAAATTTTATAAACCATCTTCTCTTATAAGAGACATGCAAAAGCAGGTGACCTTGAGTTTTGATAAAAAGGTTTATGAAAATTTTAAGAATTTCTGTAGGAATAATGCCATAATGCTCTCAAGAAAACTGGAAATAGAGATGGAGAAGATAATGAAAAAAGGAAAAGGGGCAAGAATGATGAATAAATTAAGTGTTTTGATAATATTTATCTTGTTTATAGCATTTGCTTATGCTTTGACATTTGAGGATAAAGCACAGGGAGATTTTTCTGGAATTTTTAATAATACTTTTTATAATTCTTCTGGATTTATACAGCTGAATAACAGTATAAATGGAACATCTGTTGTTGGGAATACGACTGAGCATTATGGCGATGAATCTGGACTGATTTCTTATTGGAGATTTAATGAGAGTTCTTGGACCGGTGCTTTTGGAGAGGTTAAGGATGTTTTAGGAAGAAATAATGGAACTGTTCCAAGTATATCAACAGCTAATACAACTGACGGAAAATTTGGGAGAGCAGGAAATTTTTCTGGAGTTTCTGGAGCTTATACAAATGAAGTGCAGGTTTCTAGTTCTGCAGAATTAAATCCAGAAAACAACAGTTTCACAATAACTGGCTGGGCAAAATCGAGCCAGAGAGGAGGAACAACTATTTTTCAATTGTATGTTGCTAAAAGAACAACCAGCGCTACAAATGGTTTTTATGTAGGAATGCTAGAAGGATCTGGACTTAATTTTATGATCGGAGACGGAACAAATAGATATGATACAAGAGATACTGCTTATGTTCCTGTTAATTATGATGAATGGTTTCATTTTGCTGCAGTTATTAATAGAACAAGCAAGCAAATTTTATTATACAAAAACGGAACTTTAGCTGTTAGTAGGAGTTTTACAACTCTTAACAATATAACTAATACTGCAAATTTATCTATAGGTAATGATGAAGGGCAGGCACAAGCTGGATTCAATTATCCAGTAAAAGGGCAGGTAGATGAACTTGCTATTTGGAATAGGACTTTAAATTCAAGCGAAATTCTTTCATTATATCAAAATGGAAACGCCACTAATTCTACTGTAAATGGCACTGAATTTTATTCTGGAACCTACGAATCAAATGTAAAAGATGCTGGTTCTATTGTTTCATGGGAAAATATTTCTTGGAATGGCTTAGTAGATGGAAGTTTGGGAGAACTGCCAAATAATAAGGGAACAGATTCTGGGGCAAATATGTCTGGTAATGTTCTATTAATGCATATGAATGAAGAATCAGGGATTATTGAAGATTTTTCTGGAGAAGAAAATAATGGAACAGAAAATGGGGGAATAATTTATGCTTCTAGTGGAAAGTATTATTCTTCTTTAACTTTTGATGGCAGTAATGATTATATTAGTATTTCTCATGATAGCAGTTTAAACTTGGGAAATGTTTTAACTATTGAAGCATGGGTTTATCCAACTAGTTTGAGTAATAGATATGCTATTTATTCTACTAGGAGAAATAATCCTGCAGGTTCTTTTCAGTTAGAAATTGGTACTGGAAATAGCCATACCAATGTTGTTGTAGTTGCAGGGGTAAATACTTGGGTTGTTGAAAGTGAGAATAATGCAGTTAATTTAAATCAGTGGAATCATATTGTATACACTCGAAATGGAACTGGAACTGGAAATCATAAAGTTTATGTTAATGGTCAGGAAAAAACTCTTCAAACAACCAGTTCTTATGATTTTGCTGATAACACTGATATAAAGATGATTGGTGCAGGAGCTGGTTTATCGGCTATGCATTATTTTCCAGGCAGATTAGATGAAGTTGCTGTTTATAACCGGCCTCTTTCTTCTCAAGAAGTTTTAAATCATTATAATCGCAATGGGACAAGCAGTAATTTAAAATTTCAATTAAGAACCAGCAATGATAATTTAATCTGGAGTGATTATGAAGGGAGTAACGGAACTTCTTCAAGCTATTATGAATATCCCCAAGAATTGAATTTTATTAATTCAAAATATATTCAGTATAAAACTTATTTTGATGCTGTTGATGATAAACTTTATAATGTCACACTGAACTATGATAATTCAACTTCTTCGAGTCTTTTAGTAACTTTAGATTCTCCTGTTGATAATTATTTGACTAATGAATATAATATTAATATCACCTGCTCTGCTTCATCCATTTCACAACTATCAAATATCACCCCTTATTATGACAAGTTTGGATGGGCTCCAGCAGAGCCTGCTAGAAGTATTTCTGGAACAACCAACACAACAACCTTTACTCTTAGTGAAATTACCTCTTCTGTTTTATGGAATTGTTATGCTTGCAATATTGACGGAAACTGCTCTTTTGCCAGTTCAAATAAGACAATTATAGGGGATATTTTAGCTCCGACAATAAATTCGGTTTCTCCTGCTGAAAGTTATATGGAAAATTCGAGCTCCATAATCAACTTCATCTTTAATGCAGCAGACAGCAGGGCAGCAAGCTTGGATTGCAAACTGCTCGTCAATGATTCAGAATCTGCAAGCAATTCTTCTGTTATTTCTGGAGCAAACACAACCTTTTCTGTTTCTTTGCCTAATGGGAATTATCGGTGGAAGATAAACTGCTCTGATGGAGCAAATTTTGGAGTAAGTGAAGAAAGAAATTTAACCATTAATATTTTAATTTCTTATACTCCGTTTTGGGCAAAGACGAACACCCATACACATACGACAAATAGTGACGGAGATAGCTCTCCAACAACAGTTGTGAATTTGTACAAGAGCAAGAGTTATAGTATTCTGGCAATTACAGACCATGGGTATGTTACTAATTGCACGCCCTTTACTAATTTAAGCGAGCCCTTTCTCTGCATCAATTCTGAGGAGTGGACATCAACAAAACATGTTGTAAGAATAAATGTAAGTGCTCCTTATAACAACGCAGCATTAAATTTGCAAAACGCGGTCAATGCTGCAAATAATGAGGGAGGGTTTGCCATTGTTGCACATCCTAATTGGAGCTCTACTATCTGGAGTGTCAGCGATTTGACCTCTTTGCAGAATTATACTGCTATGGAGATTTATAACAAGGTTATTGAAAGATTGAGCCCAGACCCATACGCTGTCTTGAAATGGGATGAAGTTTTAAAGACAGGGAAGAAGATTTTTGGTGTTGCTGCCGATGACATGCATCAGGTGAATGTGGACTTGGGATATGGCTGGACTAAAGTTTATATGCCAGAATTCACCAAGCAGGCTTATATTGATTCTATGAGAACAGGATATTTTTATGCTTCACAGGGGCCAAATATGGATTCTGGGCCTTTTACCTTAACCTGTGATAGTGCAGAGAGCTTCCATATGGGAGAAACTGCAAACTGCTCTGCAATAAGTGTGAGCTCTACAATCTCTGCTACGAATTCTTCTTTTATTATGAAGAATATATCCCTTATAAAGGATGGAAACACAATCAACTTGACAAACTGCTCCTCGCAGAATTGCACTTTAGCTTATTCTGAAAATGTTTTTTCTTCTGGATATTATAGGGTTCAGGGATTTGATAATAGGAGTAAGCAAATTTGGAGCAATCCTATCTGGGTCAATAAAATTGCCCTGCCAGTCACAATAACGCTGAATGCTCCTGAAAACAATTCAATCACTAATGACTACACTCCTCTGTTGAATATAAGTTTGAATCAGCAGACTTATTTATGGTATAATATGAATGGAAATTCCAATATAACTTTGTGCTCAAATTGCTCATCTTATTCTAATTATATTTCTCTTGCAGAAGGCAGTAATTGGATAAATGTATATGCAAACAATTCAGATAATATCATCAAAAGCAGCAGTCTTTTTGTCAGCCTGGATTTTAACAAATCCAGCTCTGATGAGTTTAACGATAATTCTTCCATATCCACAACAGATAAGATATTTTGGAATAATGATAAAATGAGTTTGAATGCAGGAGAGATGTTTGGGAATTTTATTTTGAAGCCTTTATTTACTGATAATAATATAACCAGCTTTACTATAACTTGGACAGAGAATAATACAGCAGGGGCTATGGGAGAAGGACAGAGAGCCCCAATAATATTAAAATATAAGATAAATAATTCTGGTTGGATTTATACAGATAGTGATGGGGATTATATTTTTAATGACACAACGATCTCTGGACTGAATGGAAACAATCTTTCACTTATGTTTGATTTTGAAAAAAATAATGAGACTCCTATTGACCTACTTAGTTTTAGAATAATCTGGACCGAGTTTACGATCCCATTGATATCCAATGTCAGTAAGAGTTCTGTGACTTCTTCAAGTGCAGTTATTTCCTGGCATACTGATTTAGTTTCTAATTCTAGTGTTCTTTATGGTACAACCAGTTCTCTTGGCCAGTTTTCCTCGCTAAATGATTCTGTGACAACTCATTCAATAACTCTCACAGGATTATTGGCTAGCCAGGGTTATTCTTTTAGGGTTGTAAGCTGTACTGATTCGAGCTGTTCTCAATATCCTCAAGACCCATATACGCCAGATTCTTTTACTACTCAAGCAGTTTCTTCAAGCTCTTCCAGTTCAAGCAGCAGCTCCGGAGGAGGTGGTTCTTCTTCTGGAGGCGGAGGTGGAGGAAGCATTTCTGCGCCTGGTTCTGTGAACAAAATTTTGGAAGCAGGCCAGGTTTCAGACATTGTTGTCAATGCTCCTGGAGTCAAGAAGATTTTAAGCTGGAAAGTTAGGAATATTGGAAGAAATTTCCTGAATGACTGCAAGTTTAAAAGT
>CAZFNY010000044.1:0-6241 GCA_964520275.1 Candidatus Woesearchaeota archaeon
ATGATAAAAAGATTAATGCTTTAGACATAACTTATTTGATTAATTACTTATACAAGGGAGAGCCTGCACCATTTCCAGAACCTAAACTTGGAGATGTTAATAATGATAAAAAGATTAATGCTTTAGACATAACTTATTTGATTAATTACTTATACAAAGGTGGGTCTCCTCCAATCGAACAGCCAGGAATTTGTAAAAATTCTCCGATTAAGATGTTTTAACAGAACAATAATCTTTAAAAATAAATTATTTGTTGTAAAAATATGCATGAAGTGATAAGGAAAATAGGGGTTATCTTTGGAATTGTATACGGAATTAATTTTATTCCAAATTTCCTTACGGGATCTTATCATAAAATAATGGTATCTAATTGCTGGAATGAACGTCTTTCTTTACTTGAGCCTTATGTTAGGGGCAATACCAATCGTCAACAAAAACCAACAGAGAGTGAGTGGGTTGATACAAGAAATAACTTAGATGATAGGTATTTTTATCCCCCACAAGTTGAGGACTCTATAATCCATAAAGTTAATTTATTGGAAGATGAAGTTAAAGTTCATGAAGTCAAAGCAAATAAACACCTCTTAAACACCTGTTTTTATGGATATTTTAATTAAACCTCTCTTATCCTCAACCCCCTCTTATTTCTTCCAAGCACAATCTTCTTAATTTATCCCCAAATAAAACGCCAGATTTATATAATCTTTTATCTTTTTATTGTTATGAAAGGATATATTATGAAAGAAGATACAATTATAGTAAATAGGGAATTAACCGATTTAGATTTATTTGTGAAGGATTTTTTAGAAATTTTAAAAAAACACTGTGATTACTTGATTGTTAGTGGGTTTGTTAGCATATCTACTGGAAGAATTAGGGGGACAGAAGATATCGATGTTTTAGTTGAAGTTTTGCCAAATGAATTATTTAAGAAATTATTGTTGGATCTTAAAAACAAAGGTTTTTGGTGCTATCAGGGCGATGAGTTAGAGGCAATTTATCCTTATGTTAAGAATATGCAAAACATACGCTTCGCAAGAGAAGGGCAGATGTTTCCAAATATGGAAGTAATTTTTATTAACCAAAACAAAAAAGCAAAATACTATGAATTTACTCATCCCCAAAAAATAAAAATAAAAGACCTTGAATTCAAGATTCCTCCTTTGGAATTTGAGATTTTATATAAAGAGATAATTCTTACTGGAAAAAAGGACATAGAGGATGCAAGGCATTTGAGAGTCTTTTTTAAAGACATATTGAAGGAGAGTAAATTTAAAGAATGCAAAAAAGTTATCCTGGAGGATAAAGATGGTTAAATTAAAATTTATTCCTAAAACAGATTTAGATTATATCAAGATATATGCAGAAGAATTAGGGCAAAACAACAAATTATTTAGTGATCAGAAAATGTTAATTGATAGCCAGATAAAATCAAGTACTTTGTTGTTTTTTAGAATGTTTGGGACAAAAAACTTTAAAAAAAATGCAAGAAAATATCTAAAAGAAAGAAAATTAATATAACTTATTGATTCCTAAATTTGATTTTCTTTTATCTTCAACTCCTTCTTGTTCTTCCCCAGCACAATCGCCCTGGAATATTCGTGTTTTCCAAGAATCTTATGACCTTGTTCTTTTAACTCTTTTTGAATCTTCTTGGCAAATTCTATGACTTCTTCCCACATTGGCATCTTATCATAATCCATTCTCTCTCGCGCAAATCCCACACTCATAAAGCCCTTGACATGGATAAAATCCGGCTCAGCTTTTTTTATTAGTTCTGCATACTGGCTTATATGTTCCTTTTCCATATTGCTGATTTCTTTATTATTTCCTTTTTCTGATTTTCTCACAAGAGTAAGTCTTATCACTCTTCTTGTCTTTCCTTTTAATTCTTTTATTATTTTCAAGGTTTTATTGAATCTTTCCCAGGCATCTTTTCTCAAAGATTTGTGCCAGACTAAAAACAGCTCTTTATTTGGAGCATTTACAGATATTGTCAATTGAGTAGGCAAAGCATTTTTCTTTTCAAGCTTTTTAATCATCGCTGGATTTTGCCCGTTTGTGACTAAAAAAGATACAGCCTTCCTCTTTCTTATTTCTCTGAGCATCTCTGGAAGTTTTGGATATAATGTTGGCTCTCCAGAAAGGGATAATGTAAAAATATTCGGCTCTAGCGCCTCTTTAAATTTTTTTTCAGAATAATTTTTTTCACTTTTAAAGCCATAAAGCAATTTTTTCCTTTCTTCAATTATCTTGTCAAGAATCTCTCTTGGATAGTCAACATCTTTTAATTTCATCCCCAGATTCATCTCAATAGCTCTCCAGCAATGGATGCACTGATTTTCGCACCACATAACAGCAGGAGTCATCTGACAGCATCTATGGCTTTTGATTCCATAAAACTTTTCCTTAAAACATCCTCCTCTTCCTCTCAGGGAATTTTTTGTCCAGTTGCATATCTTCACAGCAGAATGGTTTCCTGCAATCCTATACTGCTGTTTCTCCAAGACTTCTCTGACTTTCTTAGGAATCATAAAAGACTACAGGATTAAAATATTTTAAATCTTTGTTTTAACTTCCTCTTTTAAAATGGATTATGCCAAATTTTTAATTTAGTTTAGAAAATCAAAGCATAAGCCCAAAGAGCCATAATTCCCGCCAATAAAAGTAAGAACAGCCAAGTTAAGAACTTGAAACTCCTTTTTGCCCAGATTTCTTTTCCAGTTACTGCAATCATAGTCAGATAAAAAAATCTTCCACCATCTAATATTCCTACAGGAAGCATGTTAACAAGTGCTACACTTACGCTTATTAAAATAAGCCACCATAATAAATAATAAACAAACCATCCAAACTCCCCTGTTCTTGATTCATAATATGTGTTTGGTTTTTTAAAAGAAGAAAGTGTCGCAAAAACCTTGTTCATTAAACTCCCCCCCTCTTGATTTACAAAACCAATTCCAAGCCAAGCAACTCCTGGCTTTTCAGGATGTTCTCCCAAAATAAGCTCATAATCCTTAACTTCATCTTTTAGTTTTACATTAAG
Source organism: Candidatus Woesearchaeota archaeon (assembly GCA_964520275.1). GTDB lineage: Archaea > Nanobdellota > Nanobdellia > Pacearchaeales > GW2011-AR1 > CAZFNY01. Next base: position 3,047 of record CAZFNY010000044.1, read on the forward strand.
AATTATTTTGTCGCCTGGTTTATATCCAGAAAGCTCACTGCTTAAATCAGTCACTCCATATATCCTATTTCCATTTATTTTAGTTATTGCTCCATTCAGTTTTGCATTAATTGCCGGAGCATCATTATAGAGTACAATTAATTTCTCGTCATCTGAAAAGCTCTTTATTCCAACAAATTTATCTGCTCCAACACTGATATTATTAAAGTCACTGCTCTTGGCAAGCTCAGCAAGGCTATCATAACTAGGATTTGACACAGAAACTCCATTAATCATAGTTATTGAAGATATAGACACAATTGAATAAGAATAGTCATCAAAAACAACTCCTGCAGGAGCAAATGAAGCTGTGAAAAATCCCCAGATAATAAAGAAAAAGAATACCGCGGTCAGCACATTTGCAAAAGTTCCTGCGGAAAGCACAGCCATTTGTTTGAATTTAGATTTTTTAATCATGCTTTTTTCATCTTGTTCAACAAACGCAAGAGGGAGCACTGGAAAGAAAAAAGGGAAAAAACCAAAACCAGTTGATTTTATCTTTATATCATATCTTCTCATGAAAATTCCGTGAGAAAATTCATGGCTTATTGCAATAATAGCCAAGATTATTATAAAGTAAGTAGTATAAAAAGGCGGCAGTCCAGGAACTAATTTATCAATATATGGGATCAAAGGCATGACTGGCGGAACCTTAATCGCTCTTACTACATCTGGCCGTAAAATATACATTTTTAATATTGTATAAAAGAGCCAAAACATTCCTATCATCAAAATATATCCCACCCCTATAGAAACATAACTTAAAAATTTCAATGTTTTTTTGTATTTATTTCCAAGTTTATCTATCAGATCCATTCCCCAACGGGTTTTATATAAAAATGCTCCCCCATCTTTTTTCAGGTTTTTCCTTTTTCTGTAGAGAAAAATAGCAACAGCTAAAACTAATACTCCCAAAAGTATTACATCATAAATTAAAAAACTCATTTTTCACTCTTTTACTTCTTCTTCTACTTTGGCATTTTTGTGACAAAGTTGCTTTATTTTTTTCTCAAAGGCCTAAATGCTCTTTTTTTGCATTTCCTGCATTTAACTTTGCCTTTTAGTATTTTTTGCGGGTCTGACCTGACTTTGCTGTGGCACGCCTTGCAAACAAAAACATTCTTGAACAATCTGTTTTGTGCTTCTGGTATTTTTGCCATTTTAATTAAGTATTTTTTCTAAATCTTTGTTTATTTTTTCAGGAGTATCTATAGTTAAAACTTCTTCTTCCATAGTATGTTTAAAAATAACAATACCTGAACTTTTATAATGATCTAAAAAATGGATGTTATAATCAGGGAAATAATTTATTCTATTAAATAGCAACCCCCTTAAATAAGTATTAACCTTATCCATTTTTGATTCATCTGTAATTAAAAATTGTTTTATTTCCATTCTTAAACTTTCCTCTTTATAATCATCTGTCCATTTATTTCCCAATATTCAACATTATCATTTTCCGCAATCTGGTTTTTTATTTCTTCTGGACACACAATCTCTAGAGTCTCAAAATTCTCCAAGTCCATCACACTCGTTTTATTAGCTATAGAAAGAACCTGGCCTTTTCTTTTATTAACCATTGGCACTTCAAATCTCTCATGCCCTGGAACAACAAAAACTTTCTTGTTGTTATTAAGCATCCCCACAGCCTCAATTCGGCATTTATGGGCGCCGTGCTTTCCGGTCTTGCTTACATCCATTTTCTTGACAGTATATGTCTCCCCTTCAATCAAAATGTTAGTTCCAGGTTTTGCATCTGTCGCATTGATTATCTTTAAAGCCATAGATTAAGGAAAAAAAACACATTTATAAATATATTTAAAAGCAAGAAAACCAAATGCCCAGCTGCACAAAAACATTTAAAAACTTCAAATTTATCAAAAACTCATGACTCCAGACATAAGAGTAAATAAGAATGTTTTAGAAGGATTGACTAAACTAGGCGTGCCCTATCAAATCCTGGCTTCTTCATCTGAAAAAACAACTCAAGAAAGTCTTGTCCAGTCGGGTCCAGAAATAATTATTCCTTCGGATAGATGGCTTATAAAAGTTTCTCATCAGGGGAAAGCAGGCATCTACGAATTGTCCCAGAAGATGCTTCCTTCAATGAATTTTAAAGATACTATTAATTATTCAATAAATGCAAGGACTCAAGGAAAATTTTCTCCTCGTGATTCTAGATTCAATTTCTCAGCATTTAGGTCAGTTGTTGATTCCAATTCCACTCAAAAAGACAAAATAATAAGTTTTTTAAAAAACAACCTTCGTAAATATTTTTCTTTAACTACAACTTTGGTAGTTTATAATTATGATGGAAATAGAAATGACAAATTTGTCCATGATGCTGGAATGAAAGAACAATATGAAATTCCTGTTAAAATTATTGGCCCAGATCAGGAAATCACTTCAGAGGATAACTCTTTTTTAGAAGCAATGGTTGATTGTTCTGATTTTGAAAAAGTAAAAAGAGTTACCAAAGTTATTAATAATACTCTCACTTTTATTTACAGAATAAATTCTGCTCCAAAATCCTGCGAAAAGAAAGTCGCGAGGTTCGGCGCCTCCTCGAGCTGGCTTTTCCTTGGTGCTTGCAGGGATCTTGATTGTGAGGATCCTTCCTTTGGGTATAAATTGGTTGAACAAGACAAGTAATTTAGCTCGCTGAGAATTGTCTGCCAACGAAAAAAATTTAAATACTCTTTTCTTATATTTTGTGCCCAGAAAATTCTCTCACTTGACTTTTCAGCATGAGTAACTGAAGAGAATTCGGTGTGGATATTGAATTAAAACAGCGAGAGAGTTAATGGACTACACGTCAATTAATTAGCACATCATTTAGATTTATTTTAAGTCATGAAATTCAATCTTGACAAATAGTAGCTGAAATATTGCGAAACTTGAAAAGATGGTGCTCCCTTTATATTTTTTGATTTACAAAAAATACTCTGACTAGGAGAATCTCTTCTTGAGATGGTTAATTGGCTACAAGAGTCGCGAGGTTCAACGCCAACTCAAACAGGCTTAACCTTAATGCTTACAGGAATCTTGATTATGAGAATCCTTCCTTTGAATAGTTCATCTGGGCATTGCTTTTAAAATGAAACTGTGATGTCCTGAAATAGGTTTACATTTTACACTTTGATACTAATTCTACAA
>CAZFNY010000045.1:0-6096 GCA_964520275.1 Candidatus Woesearchaeota archaeon
TGCACCACGCTTCCTAGGACGCTGTCGGCTTTAGCCGACAGAGGATGTCACATTAACTCCATATTCTCAGATGCGTGTAGCTAAAATTTTAGATTCTGAAACAGATAAGTTTGATAATCAAGATTATGAATTAATTAAATCAGGTGTTCCTTCAAAATTAGGGGTAGGAGACAGAAAGCTTTACACTTTAGTGCAAAGAAGACCTTCTTTAGAAAATCTTGGCCTGTCTGGGTTGTTTCTTCTCAGGGGCTTGGGTCTGTACTCCTATGACAGTGATCTGGCTGGCTCCTACGGTATTGGTCGGGTGGTTTTGTTCAGCGCCGAAGGCGCGCAAAAATTCTTACGACAGTATTCAACCATTTTTAATTCAGAAAAGCAAAGGTATTATAATCCTTCAGTTGATTTAAAAACACCAATAGAAAAATAACTGGCTAATAATTCTTTATCCTCATTTTTTTAAACCTAACCACCCATGAATTTCCTGAACGCAGGATTCATGTCTGTTTGGTGCTGTTGCGCAATGCTCTGATAAAGCTGGTACATTATCATGATGACCAGAAGAATTGCTGTTCCTCTCACCAAAGCACCTACTAAATCAGTTGCTGCTGCTAAAAGCCCTATTGCTGCTCCTCCCATGACTGTCAAGGGCACGATGTATCTGTCCAGAATGCTTTCAAGAATTCTCTCATCTTGCCTAAATCCAGCAACCTGCAGTCCAGATGCAGAAATTTTATGTGCTTGGGCCTTTGCATCCATGCCAGAAGTTTTAACCCAGAAAACAGAAAAAACAGTAGAAAATACTACAAAAAATAATATATGTGTCAGCCCTTGAAGCAAAAATCTAAGCATAAATCCTCCTCTTATAACTAACTCTAAAATATCAGTAGAGCCCATCCAGAATGCCAGACCAGAAACAGCCTGGCCATTTATAAAATGACCTAAAAAATTAAAATGAGAGGCTATGCTTGCAAAACCAGAGCAAGTCCCCTCTGCACAAGAGGTTGCAGCATTTTCAATCATTCCCCCAAAGAGCTGTATATTAGCAACCAATGCAGCAGTTAAAATAACAGGGATAACAGAGGCATAAAAAAATGACAAAGGCCACTTGACATTATATCCCCTAATTCTTCCAAAAGATAATGGTATTTCAACTTTTAGTGACTGCGCCCAAACAACTGCTAAAAATATAACCCCTGTTGAAAGTATAGCCACTAATGCAGACAAAAATTCAGTGGGATATTTATTTATTATTGATTGAATCAGCACAAGAACTTTTCCAGAACACGGAGTATTGCTAAAATCCAGCAGACAATTTGTTCCTTGCTGATTTACAAACTGGAATGCTCCTGTTATGATCCTCCAGCTGACTCCTGCTGCAATAAATAAACTGACTCCTGAGCCAAATCCCCATTTATGTGTTACTTGGTCCATATAAAATATGGCTAGTCCTCCAAGCACAAGCTGGAATATCACAAGTCCAGTATAACCCGGCATTGCTTGAAGCCCTTGCATCAGCACATAGACTGCTGCTTCAAAGATTATGAAAAAGAAAACCAGGATATTTTGTATTCCCTGGAAAAATTTTTTTCCTTCAGGAGTTGTAGTATCAATGTTCAAAATTCCAGAACCCGTAAGCAATTGAAGGATAATCGAAGCCATGACAATCGGCCCAATCCCCAAGGAGATAATGCTTCCAAAATCTGTTCCAAGAATTATTGCAAGATATTCAAACCTTGAAAGCGCGTTTTGGGAAAGCCCAAAAAGAGATACATTTGCCAAGACAAAAAACGCTCCAAGAACAATAAGAGTCCATTTCAGCTTTACTTTGAAGCTTAATTTTTTTTCCTCAGGTTTTCTAACTTCTGGGATAAAACTAAATATCTTTGTAAAGTCCATTTTTATTAATATTATAACTTAAAATTTGTTTATAAATTATTCTTTGCCTGACTTAATCTTTTTCTTTATCTGCTTTTCCTTCTATTTTCTGGATTTCTTCACCGGCTTTTTTACTTTTTCAATTGCAGATTTTGAAGCCCCTTTCTCTTTCATTTGACTATCTTTTGGAGAATGAGTGAGAATGATTTCTCCTCCTTTTGATTCCACTTTCTTTATTGCAGAGCCTGAAGCCTCTCTAGCTTGGATAATTAACTTTTCTTTTACTTCCCCGTCTCCGAGAATTTTATAATCCTTTAAATTGATTTCCCATTTATCTCCTGTCTTTTTTCCATATCTCTGAATATTGAGCTGAATCTCCCTGAGATTAATCCTTTTTCTTGTGTCTCTTTTTGTTCCTCTGCTTGTGATTCCCTGCTTTCCAAAATATTTGTTTCCGTAAAGCTTAGTCACTAAAGTTTTTTTCTGGTCTGCTCTTTTTCCTGTTCCAGCCATCCCTTTCCCCCCTTTATGGCCTTTTTTCTTGTGTTTTTTTCTCTCACCCCATCCATGGGTCCCTCTGCCATGACCGTGCATTCTCGATGATTTTCTACGTTTTTTTAGTTTCATGATATCCCCCATAAACCTTTTCTGTTTAACATATCTTTATATTTTTGATGATTTTTATCACATTTAAAAACTTTATTATATCCAACACATTCTACCCCCAAACTTCCCCCATTTCTCTTTATAAAATATTGATATCTTCTAACATCGTATTCTTCGCCTCCCTCTGTTCCTTCTTCATTCCTTATTGTAACCATTTTATTTTTCCTTCTTTTAATTATCAGCTCTAATCAATCAAACCGTCCCCCAACCTTTAAATCACTTAACCTTATAGATATATTTACCCTAACTTCAACCATCTTACAGCATCCTCTCTATTAATTGATTAATATGCTCTTTATTATTCCCTAAGATTCCTTTTGCAACTCCAAAATGCTTTTTGCTGTCAATTCCTCCGCGAGGCGGATGCAATCTGAAAAATGGTTTTAATCCAAGTTCTTCAAATCTTTTTCCTTTTTCAAATTCTTCAACAGCTTTCTTTGCCTCAACTTTCTTCGTTTTATCAATTAACTGTCCTCTTTCTTTTACAAGCTTTTCAAAAACATCTTTTTTTATTTCTCCAAAAGCAACAAAGTCTTTTACTCTTTTTATCATGCCTAATCTATCTTTTACTGGCCTTAATACTACACAAGAATATTTTTTTCTTAAATTCAGCCTGTTCAGTGTTTCTCTTGTACCTGCCTTTATGTTGACATTCCCGCATATCCTTATTACTGCTATCATTTTTTCAACTCCCTCATTGTTGTTTTTTTGAGTGCGTCTATGCAAGCTTTAGCAAGATTAAATGTTGTTCTTTTTTTCCCTTCTGTCCTGCTGTAAATGTCTTTTATTCCAGCAAGCTGCAAAATCTTTTTCAGCTCATTGCCAACAACAAGGCCGGTCCCTTGAGGCGCGGGAATTAAATATAACCTTACACTTCCTGCTTTTCCAGAAACTTTGAAGGGGATAGTGTGCTGCTCGTCGCAGGAACAATCAAAACTAGAACAGCCCCTATTTACTCGGATAATATTTAATTTAGCTTTTCTAGTAGCTTTATCTCTTGCAGGCAGAGTTTCTTTGGCCCTGCCAGAGCCAATTCCAACATGCCCTTTCTCGTCGCCAACAACAGCCATTGTGGAAAAAGTAGGAACATTTCCTTCTTGAGTTTTTCTTTGAGTCTGTCTCCAGGCCCTTCTCTTTCCTCCACGAAACTTTCCCTTTGATTGCCCAATAGACATCAAATCTGTTTTTATACTCATTAAAAAATCCACAATTTCTGGCTCAAGAATTTTTCTATTTGTATTCAATATCTCATCAATGTTTGTTATTTTTCCATCTTTAACTTCTTTTCCAAGATTTGTTTTTGGAGACCATACCGAGATTATTTCCTCTCTTGGCCTCGGTCCCCTTCCCCTGAATCTTTCCCTTTCAGGCAAATTTACTACATCCACTACTTTCTCTTTTGCTATCTCTTTTATTTCTTCACTAATAAGTGCTTCTGCGACTTCTTCAATATTCTCTGCCTTTTTTAGAGATTCTTCTTCTGAAAGAGTTCCGTATGCTTCTGCTGTTTTCTTTGCATCTTTAAATTCTTGCTTTTTATCCTTCATTTTTTCCTAATATCTTAGATTTAATTTCTGAAAAAGGAATATCCTTCATATGTTTTCCGGTGATTCTTTCTTCATTCGGAAATATCTTTTCTTGGGTCTTAATATCTAATCCAGAGTCTAATAAACCCTTTACAAAAGCACTAGGCCTTGATCTGTGCAAGACTCTCATTATCCCAAAATCAACAATAGGAGTCTTCAGTTTTTTCTCTTTGATTTTTTTGCCTGTCAAGATGCCCAGAAGATATGAGGCAGGAATAGACTTAAGGCTACCTTCTCTGCTTTTTGGCCAGCCATAATTTAGAAGCTGTCTCGAATTTAACCCAATCTCTATTCGGTCTTGGGCTTCTTTGCTCGTTATATACTGGGATATGAAGTATTTGTTAGTTTTTCTGAATACTACTCTCGGCCTATTGCTTTTAAGGAGCTTAATCCTCTTTAGATAATCTGTCTTGTTTTCTTTCCTTCTTCTTTTTAGAGTTTTCATTCTGTATTCCCCCATTCTTTATTTATTTTTTTCATTATTCTTGCTATTTTTTCCTTGAACTCTGATTCCCAGAATTCTAATCCTTCATCCAGGAACTTTCCCTCTCCTTTTTTATCTTTGGTTATAAGGATTAAGTTATTTTTGCTGCTTATCTGCATAATTTTTTTCATCATCTCAACAATCTCTTTTTTTTCTTCTTTGCTGAATATCTTGCTTTCGCTGATGTTGAGCATATTCTGTGGGTTGGGCATAATCAAGCTGTGGAAATATTCATTCCAGCCCATATATGTGTCAACTATCTTGTAATTTATCTGCCGGGATAATCTCTCGCTGATAAATCCTTCTTTCAGTATAAAATCCTTTATGAAAAAAGCATTATCCAGTTCTTCTAAGCTGGATTTGATTCCCATTTCTGATTTAATTTTCTTGAACCTATTCTCCAATTCTTTCAGCAATTCTTCATTTTCCATATTGTTCTCCAATGATTTTTATGTGTTCTTTTAACTGAGTCTTGCTCTTAAAAAACTTGTTCCTTATCTTTTTTCTTATTTCAACAAAATTTTTTCCAGATATTTTTCCTTGTTTTTTCATTTCAGCGAGATATTTCCTTAATTTTCTTGTGATGATTATATAATCTCTTTTTCTTGTTTTTACTATTGTCTTTACTTTTCCCGGGCTTCTTTTCTTGGATTTTCTTTGAAATTTTTTTCTTCCCCCAATTTCTTTGATTAATATCGCTCCATCTTTATAAAGCCCTTTAATATCCTGCTTTGTTATCGCTTCTTTGATTTCATCCAGCCTTGGTTTCAAGAAAATAATTCTTCCTTTTCCAACATTCAGTGTTTTTGCCGCAAGCATCTTTTTCTTTTTTAGGTTCATTTTTTATTTTCCTCCTTCTTCATTCTGGGATTTTGTTTGAGGAATTTTTCTGTGTTCAGATTATGAATTTGAATCTTCATTTCTTTTGCTTTTTTTACCATTTCAATTTTATTTTTCCTGCCAATCTTTCCGATGATTGCTATCTGCTTTTCATTCATCTTTTTGAGGTCGTTTAAGTTTTTCACAAGAACCGGGATTTTTCCCCTTATCCTGGTTTTATTTTTTTTGTTTGTTCCATACCCCATACTGACAACTGCAGGATATGCTTTTTGTTTTTCTCTCATCTTATTATCTCTTCCTTTTGGGCTTCTCCAAACTTGCTTTTTCTTTCTTCTCTTTCCCAATTTGGAGTATCTGCTCCAGGTTCTTCGCAGAAATTTGGGCATTATAATTCCCTCCCTGCTTTGTTTATCATGAATATCCCATCCTGAAAGATTCTTCTGTCTCTCCCCCTCACTAAAGTAACTCTCTCTAAATCTGCAGCAGCCTGGCCAGCCAGTTCTTTGCTGACAGACTCCACTATGATTTTTTGCTTGTCAATCTTTATATCAACACCTTTTGAAATATTTTTTTTCCTTGGTATTTTTTCCCCCAAAAAATTCTTCACCAAAACCTCATCATTTTTTATATCCAGAGTGAATGGGA
>CAZFNY010000046.1:0-5965 GCA_964520275.1 Candidatus Woesearchaeota archaeon
ATTAGGTTGGACTCAGGAAGCTCCACACTTTAGTGTGTGAGAGGATGTCACTTTAGATTTAAAATTTGCACCCCTCATCCTGTTTGTCGTGAATTTATTAATTATTAATTGAAATCTGCGAACTCATGTGAGTACAATTTAGAAGCTTGTACAATTTAGTCATGCCTTGATAATCTGAAAATATCAATTTTGAGTAATCTTTATAAATTTACAAAATCAAGCTCTTTTATGAATTATGCATTTTATGTTAAGAAATTGGAAAACTTGAAGGGATATAAAGAGTTTGTCAAGAAAAACAAAAAAGCGTTTTTGTGCTCTTGCTTTTTTGTTGTGGATTTAGAAGGAAAAGACAGCAAAACCCATTTTGATTTTTATGTTCCTGGGGGGAGTTCTATCCCAACCAACCAACCCCTCACCACCCCCCCGAAGAACCAATTGAATGAAAAAGACAAAGGAAAAATTGGTGGAGATGTTTTTAGTTTCAAGCTTGAAGATGGCGAGTTTGTCAAACTTGAAAGAATAAATGAAGAGAAAATTCCTGAAGAAATCTCTTTGGATTTGGATTTTGATTTTAGTGAGATTGAAAGATTAATCAGAGAGAAAATGGAAGAGCAGAAGATTAAAAACAAGATTCAGAAACTCCTTTTTTCCCTGCAGAGAATTAAAGGGAAAAATATGCTTTTGGGAACTGTTTTTCTCTCAATGCTTGGCATGTTAAAAGTCAATATTGATGTTGATTCAATGAGAATAACAGAGTTTGAGAAAAAAAGCATGTTTGATGTCTTGAAAGTCACAAAAGGGAAGAGTTAAACATTGGATGAATTATTGGTTCATAGACTACGATGGGGGGGCGATTTCGTTTTTTAACATTATTTCTATTTCTTTTGCTAGCCTCTTTCTTAATTTATAGGTATTCCCCCACGCTATATAAGCAAACCAGCCTTCAACGCTTTGGATAATCTTTTCTTTATCAATTTCTCCTCGTCTATATTTTTCTTTTGGAGAGTTTTTGAATCTCTTTGAATCCTTGTTCCAGACAGAAATCAATGCCTTTGCTCCTGGCTTTAAAACCCTAAAGAGTTCTTTGACTGAGTTATCTCTATTTTCTTCTCCTTCAATACATTGCAGGGTTGCCATGAAAATAGCAGAATCAAAAAAATTATCTTCAAAAGGAAGGTTTTCTGCTTGAGATACAAAAAATTCTGCACCAACATCCTCTTTTTCTGCTTTTTGCTTGGCAAATTTTATCATCTTTTTAGAAAAATCAACTTCATAAAATTTAATGTCCTCATTTTTTATCAAATGTCTGCCACTTCCACATCCTAAATCAAGAATTTTTCCTTTTTGCTTTTTCAGAAAAGACATAACTTCTAGTATCGGCTCTTTTCTGAATTTATCCCACTCTTCTGCAATATTGTCCCAGACTTGCTGTTGTGATTCCATATATTGGATTAGAAAGATAGGGTTATAAAGATTTTTAGAATAATCTTTTCTAAACAATTATGTAATTACTCATCCAATTGTTTATTTTGGAGAACAATAATTAATATAAACCTTAAGCTTTAATTAATTCTATGGGTTTAGAGGATAAGACCAAAAAAATAATTTATGGAAAGAAGAGAAAAGAAGTTATTGTTATTGCTGTACCTTTAACAAATGAAGAAGCTAGAAACATGTTTCTTTATAGGCCGTATAGTCGATATTCTGAATCAATGTTTGGGGGTGGAAACACCTTTTTAGATGATTTTGCATTGCTGTTGAATGGTAAGTCTAAGAGATGTGGAATGTGTCAAGCTCCTACCCGTACAGAATATTTAATAGATAATACTTGCCCTGATTGTGATGGTCGTTTAGAGTATAATGGCAAAGACCCAAGAACTCCGGTTAACTAAGGAATAGGTAATTATTCATCTCTTTGCCCCCACATAAATTTATATGCGCTCTCTAAGGACAAATTACCCACTAATGAAAATAGACTTCTTAGGGATAGATATTAACCTTTTTAAAACAACTATACTCTTATTTAATTATGTTAAAACCAGAGCCAAATGAGATTAGGAAACCCACAAGAACCATTTCAGGAATCACTCCTGTAGCAATCATGCTCCCACCTAGAAAGTGTGATCATGGGATGTGTGTTTATTGCCCGAATTTTAATGTTCCTCAGAGTTATACTCCTAAAAGCCCGGTTGTTTTAAGGGCAAGAGAACTGGATTATGATTCTTTTAAGCAGGTTTCTGCTAGGTTAAAGGCTTTTGAGGCAATGAATCATCCAACAGACAAGATAGAATTGATAATCATGGGAGGAACTTTTTTGCAGTATCCAGAAAAATTCCAGTATGATTTTATTAAGGGATGTTATGATGCCTTGAATTTGAGGAAATCAAAGAATTTGTTAGATGCACAGAAATTAAATGAGCAAGCTAAACACAGATGTGTGGCATTATGCATTGAGACAAGGCCAGATGAATGCATCCAATATATTGACAGGATGAGGGAGTTTGGAGCCACGCGAGTTGAATTAGGAGTTCAGATTATTGATGATGAAATCTACAGGAAAATCAAAAGAGGGCATAATGTCAAAGATGTTACTCGGGCTACTAAGGCTTTGAAAAATGATGGGTTTAAAGTGGGTTATCATATTATGCCTGGTCTTCCTGGAAGCAGTCTTAGGAAAGATATAAGATTGTTCAAGGAGATTTTTTCTGACCCAAGATTTAAACCAGACCAAATTAAGATTTATCCATGCCAGGTAATGCCCTGCTCTGAACTTGAGAAAATGTATTGGAATAAGGAGTACAAGCCTTATACAAAAGAGCAGACAGAGAAGATTTTGATTGTTATGCTGAAAATTGTTCCAAGATATTGCAGAGTCATGAGGATTATGAGGGAAATCCCTTTAGAATATCTTGTTGCTGGCACAGAAAGAATTGACTTGAGAAAAAAGGTTGAAGAAGAATTTAGGAATAAGGAAATAAAACTGAAAGAGATAAGATATCGGGAAATTGGGTTTGCGTTAGTAAATAGAAATAAACATTTCCCCACCACCAACCCTCACCCCCCCACCCCAGATACAATTATTAATAAACCTAAAAATTTTTTAGATAATAAATTCAAAATAAATACTAATCTTAGATTGAAAATCACTAAATACAAGGCTTCTAATGGGGACGACTATTTTCTTGAGATTGTAAACAAAGATGATATTTTATTCGGATTGCTTAGATTAAGAGTGTTTTCTGAGAATATCCTCCCCACCCCACCAAATTTGCGTTCGCTTTGCTCACATATTGATAAAAATTTAGTTAATAGTAAATCTGATAAGCAAATCTTTTTAGATAATTTAGCTATTAATCGAGCGAGTGTGAGCGAGCGAAGTAATAAAAAGATAAAACAAGCAATAATCAGGGAGATTCATGTTTATGGGCCTGCATTAAAATTAGGGCAGAAAGGGGAGTTTGGCCAGCACACAGGTTTGGGAAAATGGCTTATGGATGAAGCAGAAAAGATTGTTAAAAAGAAAAAAATTTCTAAAATCTCGGTTATCTCTGGAGTGGGTGTTCGTGAGTATTATCAAAAATTAGGTTATGAATTGGAAGGAACTTATATGGTGAAAGAGATAAAAGGTTAAAAATCAATTTTTCCTTTTTTATTTTATGGTTTTAGAAGAGGGGTGTGTGAATAAGTTATTTGTTTTAAAACTTATTTCTATTGAAGGCGTTTTAATAAACAAGTGTTCTAATTGTAAGCATGATGAAAAGAATAAAATGTGTGCTTTTTATGTTCCTGTGAGGACTTTGTATTTAGAAGTAGAAGAAGCATTAGTTTCAGATGATTCAAGAACACAGGGAGTTACTGTGGATTGGAAGGGGGCAGGAGAACTTTATAGAAAAGTAGCAGAAGGATGAGAATTATTCTCGAATTATCTTAATCTTCCTTCCTGCCAGTCTTTTAGAATCAATCTCGTGGCTTTGTCAACATCGACTTCATTGCCTTTTTTTAGGATGTTTCTTTTTCTTCCAAATATTTCCAGGAGTTTTTCAGCATCGCCTTCTGAATTTATCTTATAGTAATTTTCTAGAAGATTTGGGAATTCTTTTATTACTTGGGTGATTATCATTTCTGGGTCTCTAATCTGTGAATAGCTTCTTGCCCCTACTTTAGCGTGCCTTGCCAGTTTTTCCTGGGCAATTGAAGAATACTCTTCTTTTGGAATTACTCCTGGACTATCTAATAGGGAAATTTCTGAAGTTAATCTTAATTTTTGAATTCCTTTTGTGAATCCTGCATCTGATCCAGTCTTTGCAGAGTTTTTCCCTATCAGGACATTTATCAGCGAGCTTTTTCCTGTGTTTGGGTAGCCGACAACTCCTACTATAATTTTATCATCTTTTTTTATTTTTGAAGCAAGCATTTTTATTCTATCTCTCAGACTTTTTATCCCTGTTCTTTTTTTACAGGAAACTTTTTTATTAGGGATAAGTGGGTTATCTATATTTTGGGCCAGATCTGCTTTGTTCAACACAAAAATTAATTTTTTATCATGTTCTTTAATCCATTTTTCTACTTTTGTATTTCGTGTTTCATTTGGAAATCTAGCATCAAGGACTTCTAAAATTATATCAGAAGATTCCAGAACTTTTTCTACCAGGTCTGGATATTTTTTTCTTTGTTCTCTTATGTTTTTTGGGTCTTTTGCTTGGCTAGTATGGCGCGATGAAAAAGAGTAGCGGGGTCTCATGAATAAACAAGGAAGAGAGAGTTTAAAAAGAGAACGCCCTGACCTGCTCCTATGCTTTCTCTGGGTTTGATGAAAATAACTATATCTCTTGTTTTAATTTTTCTATCTGTTTTTTTAGGATTGGAATGTCTTTTTCAATCACATTCCAAACCGCATTTAAATCAACTCTGAAATATCCATGGATTATGATGTCTCTCATTCCGGCTATTTTCCTCCATTCAATCTCTTTGTGTTCATTTTTTATGTTAATTGGTATATTCTTGACAGCTTCTCCAATTATCTCAATCTCTCTTATAATGGCATTTTGTATTAGCCTACTTAATTCTAATTTTTCTTTATTCATTCCTTTGGAGTATTCTTCTATTGCTTTAATACTTTCTAAGATATCTTCAAGGAATAATTTTATATCTCTCTTCATATTATTTGAACCTCGCTTTTTAATATACTTTCTTTTAGGCTAGGGTGAATATAATTGTAACTGACTAAATCCACTTTCCTATTTAAAACATCTTCTAGTTCAATTTTTATTCCAGAAAGATCTAACAGACTCATATCTTCTGAAGGCATAATTAATATATCTATATCGCTGTTTTTTTTGAAATTTCCCTTTGCAAAGCTTCCAAATATCCCTGCTTTTTTTATGTTATTTCTCTTTAATATTGCTACTATCTTGGGTATTAATTTATTAATCTTGCTGGTTTTCTTTTTTATGTTTAGTTCTTGGTCTGCCAATATCTCTTTTTTCCTTAAATTTTCTTTTGATAAATTGACGCCTAAGTATATCCTTTTTTTAGAAACCTTTCTTTCCTTCCTGACAGATAGAACCCTGTAATAATACCTATTTTTGTTTCTTATTTTTATTTCAGTGTAAGCCATAGAATAATGTGTGTCTACTAGTTTATATACTTTGTGGTTGTAGACGTACACCCACCAAGCTCACAAAATATGTAAACGCCCCGACCGGGATTCGAACCCGGGTCACGGCCGATCTTCATAACATGTTTGAAGATGAATCGATGTTGCGATTCTGAGTCAGAAATTCGTAAACGAATTTCTTCATCAAACATCAACTTCATTGCTATTTGAAAGGGCCGCATTCTTGGCCTCTGAACTATCGGGGCGTCTAATTTAGACAAATGCCTTTTATTTTTAAAGCTTATTGTTTTAATTGCTTTGTCCGGAAAGACAAAAATCTGAATAGATAAAAAAATAAAACTTTGCGTT
>CAZFNY010000047.1:0-5957 GCA_964520275.1 Candidatus Woesearchaeota archaeon
GAAGCTTAAAACTTTTTGGGAAGCCCTGCAATAAGAAACATTCTTTTGGTGTTAGTTTTCTTATCCCCTTGTGGTTTTTGATTATCGGAACATTATGACCGCCCAAACCCATATTTGCGGTTAATGTCGGAACAACGCCCTTTTTATTTGCCCTTACATATTTCCTGCGCCATTGATAAACTGTAAATTCTGAATTAATATCATTCTTTATTTTTTCATAAAGAGGCTTGTCGTTGTAATAATATTTATCATCTTCTTCGTTTGCCGTAAGTTCCCTGAAATTTTTAGTTAAAGGTATTTCTTTAGGAAAATCAAAAGCTTCTGCTTTTGCCTTATCTAAAAAGCCGACAATAAAAATTCTCTCCCTGTTTTGCGGGACATTTCCATGTGTCATGCTGTTAAGAACTTCTGCTTTAACATAATAGCCCAAATCTTCTAAGGTTTTCTTGATAATCTTAAATGTCTTTCCTTTGTCATGCCCTTTAAGATTTTTTACATTCTCCAATAAAAATGCCTTTGGTTTTCTTTCCTCTAAGATTTCCGCTATTCTAAAAAATAAATTCCCTTTTTCTTTATCATTAAAACCTTTTCTATATCCTGCAATAGAAAAAGCCTGACATGGAAAGCCCCCGAGCAGAATATCAAATTTAGGGATTTCTTTTATATCAACTTTCCAAATATCCATAACGCTAAGTTTAGGCTCACTAAAATTTAAATCATAAGTATCTTTGCAGGTTTTATCAAAATCATTCGCAAAAACTGTTGTAAATCCCGCTTTCTCAAAGCCTAATCTAATACCCCCAACACCTGCAAATAAATCTAATGTTCTAAAGCCCTCTTTCATACTACTTTTACGTTTTGCCATTTTTTAATTATTTGCCTTTGATAATTTAATTAAATCAAGCCACTTGTTAATGCCTAATTTTAATTCAGGACAAGCTAATTCATAAGGACAGCAGTTTATAGCTTGATGTTTCCTTATGAAGTTGTAAAATACTTCATAGCCTTTCATTAAAGCATTAGCACCTTCAAGAGAGCCGAAGCCTCTAAACACCTTAGTTCTTTCTCTTATGTTGCTGTGCATTCTCTCTACTTTGTGGTTAAAGCCCTCATTTTTAAGCTGTGTAACTTTATTATGGATTACATTAAATTGCTTTAGTGTCTTATTATAGCCAAACACTGATTTAACAACCTTAGAATAAGCAGTAAATCCATCTGTGGTGCATATCTTAATCTTATTGTCTGTTTTCTGCTTTGCTCTTGCTATAACTTTTTTTATTTCATTCTGCCCCCTCATTTTAACAAAGTTTGAAGAGACCATAAACCTTGTTTCTGTATCTATACAATCAATAAACCAAGATTTTTTACCTTTTGTTTTATATTCCATTTCATCAACTTGTATTTCTTTTCCAACTTTAAGTTTAAGAGTATCAGTAAATTTTGAGATGGTATTTGAATATTTAACAATCCACTTATAGATGGAAACCCAAGAAGAATTATGAGGATAAAATGCTTTAAGGTGTTCTTGCACTTTTCTTGTAGATACGCCTCTATAAAACAAATCCAAACATAAGGTTACTTTCTGTGGTGCGTTCTTCATTTTGAAAAAGCCATCATCAACTACAAAACGCTTTTCACAATCTTGACATGAGTATCTTTGAATTAATCCCCTATTCTGTGTTTTTCTTTGCCCTCGTCTAACTATGTTTTCGTTTTTGCAATAAGGACACTTTATTTTTTCTTTCATCTTCTTATTACTTTGTTTAGTCATACTTTATATAGTAATACTATCTTTATAAACATTTCTATTGTAAAGTATTACTATTAATGGTAAGATTTATAAGGTAGTAATTCGTGAATAGAATATGCCTGAAATAGAGATAAAAGTCAAAGGATACAAATGCAACAACTGCGGAAACACTTGGCAACCCCGTTCTCAAAAGGAAAAGCCCCTCATATGTCCCAAATGTAAAAGTGCAAGATGGGATAAAGAGCCCAAAAGGAAGAAAGGACATTAAAAAGATTTAAAAGCTAAATCCTCTTATATTAACTATTAGAGCCAACCCTTCAGGCGTCTGCGCAACATAGGCGGTCACCTTTGTTGTCATGACGAGACATTTATCCAATTTACTATTACTGGCTGTTTTTATCATAACTTAACTACTATTCGAATTAGTGTTAGAGTTATTGCTGTGTCCCGAAGGATTATGAGAGTAATTTTTTTTATTCATGTTATTATTCCTGAATTATGCATTACCATTTTTATTAAAACATCAATTCTTTGGGGCTTGAAATATGGATTAAAGGCTACATCGAAAAGGATTAAAGTTTCTTAACTAGTTGTTTCCAATCTTCATCAGAATTATGCATTTTTCCTACTGGTTTTGCGTATCTGTAATCTGGGTTTCCATCAAACCTTTGCCCTGGAATTTCCTTTACTCTCTCAAACTCGTCATGGTAAGAAAAACCTGTTATCCAAATTGGGATTTCTTTTAGTTCCTGTATCTTTCTAAAACCCTCTGAATGCTCCAAAAAGTCTTTAACATTCTTAAAGAAAGAATGTTCTCTTAATATCCTAAAGAGATGGTCGGAAGGCAACCCAACCCTTACAAAAATATAAGCATCTGATTTTCTATTTTTATTCTCATATTCAATGGGGGCTATAACATTCCAGCAACTTTTCCATTTACTTGATTTAATAGCAACCCCCATATTAGACGGTCTGACCTTTCCCTTCTCAATTATCCCATCAAAATCTTGTGCAGTTATATGGTCTGGATGAACTTCTAAGTCAAGTTTTATTTCAGTTTCAAACTTTTCTTTAAGAAATTTTTGAACTCCATGTTCTGCGAGGATTCCAAGAATAAAATCATCTGCCATCTGCATTTCGCTTCTAACACCCCTTATGCCTGTTCCATGACTCGCTTTTGTTGAATAAGCCATCTTAATAGCGAACTCAAAACATCTTTCATATTCTTTAAGACTTAAAACAACTGTTCTCTTTTTCTTTAAGTTATTCCAGTAGTCTAAATCAGATTTATTAAATTTAAATCTCGCTCCAACTTTTTTCCCTTTAATCTCACCACCACTTTTAAAATAATTATCAAACTCTTTTGTTTCTATTCCCAAATACTCTATTGCTTCTTTTGTTCCAAAAGTTTTCTCGGGCATAAAAGACAGAATAAAGTAGAATTTTAAAACCTATCTAAAAGTCCCGAAGACTTAACAATACACTTTTCCCAAAACCTTTTTATATTCCCCTGTATTTTCCTAATCATGAAAAAAGAAAAATATGATTTTGCTGTTATTGGTGCAGGAGGCTCTGGATTAGCCGGAGCAATGTACGGAGCAAGACTAGGCCTCAAAACAGTTGTGTTTGGGGCATCAGAAGGCTACGGCCTTCCTGTAGGAGGATTAATAACCACAGCTCCGATTGTCCAAAACTATCCAGGAATAACCACTGCTTCTGGCCTGGGAATTGCAAAAAAGATTGAAGAGCACACAAAATCTTACGATTTTGTTACAATAAAGCAGGAAAAGGTCCTGGAAATCAGAAAAAAAGGGGATTGTTTTGAAATAAAAACAAGCAAAGAAATTTATAATGCCGGAGCTGTTCTGCTTGCGACAGGAAGAAGAATCAAAAAGATAGATATTCCTGGCTCAAAGTGCCTGGAAGGAAGAGGAGTGAGCTATTGTGCATTATGCGATGCTCCATTATACAAGGACAAGGTTGTAGCTGTTGTCGGAGGGTCTGATACTGCATCCATTGAGGCCCTGATTTTATCCGGATATGCAAAAAAAGTTTATATAATCTACAGAGGGGAGAAAATAAGTCCAGAAGCAATCCATCTAAAAGAGATAATGGCTAACAAGAAAATAGAAATAATTACTACTACAAATGTTATGGAAATAAAAGGCAAAACTCATGTTGAGTCAATCACCCTGGACAAGCCTTACAAGGGAACAAAAGAATTAAAGCTAGATGGGATTTACATCGCAATCGGAAACGAGCCCATCTCAGAATTGGCAAAACAGCTTGGAGTAAAATTGAATGAAAGAAATGAGATAATAATCAATCACGCAACTTCTGAAACAAATGTTCCTGGAGTTTTTGCAGCAGGGGATGTAACCAACAAATCTTTCAAGCAGCTTGTTATCGGGGTGGCTGAGGCCTGCACTGCTGCCCACTCTGCATACGAGTATCTTGCAAAAATGAAACTGAAAGAGTGTGAAAAATCCCCCAAATAAATTAAGCATATAAAAGCTTTATGGTTGAGGAATTAGTGGTAAAAACCAATCAAAAGCTTTAAAAGAAGCAATTATTTTTTAGTAATACTTAAAAAAAACTCACCAGATGGCTGAGTTAGAGGTTATAAAAAATGGCAAAACATAAAGATGAAGAAAAAGACGAGGAAGTAGAAGAAGATGACGACCTTCCTGAAGATGAAGACGATGGGGAAGAGATAGTTGCAGACGACGAATACTAATTCTTTTTTATTTTTTATTTTTTATTTATGTTTAATAATAATTAGGCAATGTTAACTTAAAGAGATATCCTTTTTTTAATTTAAAATCCTCTTTTAATCTATATAAAAAATTTGCACTCCTCACTCCATTTTGTAGTGAATTTATTAATTATTAATTAAATCTGCGAACTCTGTGAGTAGCAATTTAAACTCTCTAAGTTTGAGCTATGTCTTGATAACTTAGCAGTACCTATAGACAATCCCTAACCTTTCAATATGTTTATATAATTAATCTGCGAATCAATATTATGGGACTAAAAATTATCTGGGCACTGCTCTTTATCATGCTGGTGACATTCCTGCTTGCAATCTACTGGTTTGTTCCGATTACCACAACAGAATTTAAAAGAGTTTTAAGCTCACAAGACATTAATAAAACCAATGAGACAGGAGCTCAGTTCTATAATAATATGAGGTTTCCTGATTCAAGAATTTCCTATAAGATAGATAATTGCCCTTTGAAAAAAAAAGACGATATGCTCAGGGCTTTTGGAATAATTTCCGAAAGAACAATCCTCAGATTTTATGAATCAGATAATGAAGAAATTTTTGTGACTTGCGACAGCAGAAATAAAATAGAAGGGAACTTATTCATTGCAGGAGAAGGAGGGCCGACAAACATAACCCAGTCAGGAGACTTTAATGTCATCACAGATGGAAAAATATTATTAATCAAAGAGTCTTCTTGTCCAAACCCCAACATAGCAATCCACGAGCTGTTCCATGTTCTGGGTTTTGGCCACTCTGAAAATGAAGAAGATATTATGTATTCAGTAACTTCCTGCAATCAGGAGATTAATCCCAATACCCTAAAATTGATAAATTCTCTCTATTCAATTCCAGGCTACTCTGATTTGTCTTTTGAAGATGCATCTGCAGTAATGCGGGGAAAATATCTTAATGTGAACATGAGTGTTAGAAACATCGGCCTAAGAAACTCTGTCTCTTCAAAGATTGATATTTATAGTGATGATAAGCTTATCAAAGAGATGGATTTAGAGCCATTGGATATTGGGCACGGCAGGGTAATATCCCTCACTAACCTCTGGGTAGCAAAAATAAATACAGAAAAAATAATTCTGCGTGTTAAATACAGTTTAGATGAGTTAAAAAAAGATAATAACGAACTGGTTCTTGAAATAAAAAAATAACAAAGAGAAATAAAATTAATCGTCAAGAAAATCTAAGTCTTCATCAAGATAAGACTCATCAGCGATTTCTTCCTCATCTGGGGGGTATGTGGATTTTTCTTCCTCCTCCATTTTTTTTGATTTCTGTCTTTGACAGATATAGGAACTTTGTTCCTATGGATTTACCTCATTTTTGATATTTCTTTAAAAAACAACTTGTTTTTAAACATTTCTATAATAGAATTATTCTGTGATGTCCTGAAATTACTTTACACCTTGAGGTCTCTTGTGAAGACCTCGT
>CAZFNY010000048.1:0-5831 GCA_964520275.1 Candidatus Woesearchaeota archaeon
AAAGTTTTATTTTTTTATCTATTCAGATTTTTGTCTTTCCGGACAAAGCAGATTAATAAGCCTCGGCCGGGATTTGAACCCGGAACCTCGACATTACCAATGTCGCGCTCAGCCGCTTGAGCTTCCGAGGCACGAGACAAACATCAAACTAGCCTTTTAAAAACTTCCTCAAGAGAAATTTCAAACAATGCCACAGGCATTTTTATTTTCCAGTTTTTGAGTATTTTTGGATGGATTTCTCCTAGAAACCCTATGGGAATCCCTTTTTCATGCTCTGACTTTGACTTGAAGGGATTTAATTCTCCTGCCAGCTCAAGAGTCTTTTCTCCTAATGTAGAAACCATATTTAAAACATCCTTATTTTTTTCTGTTTGGTGCTTTATTGTTTCTGGCTTCAACAATATTTCTGCAAACCTGCCTTCTATGAAATGAAAAGAAGAGGATTTTGACTCTTTGAGCT
Source organism: Candidatus Woesearchaeota archaeon (assembly GCA_964520275.1). Taxonomy (GTDB): domain Archaea; phylum Nanobdellota; class Nanobdellia; order Pacearchaeales; family GW2011-AR1; genus CAZFNY01. The sequence continues at coordinate 461 of CAZFNY010000048.1, forward strand.
CTATCTTCAGATTCAACATCCTGAAAAGATATTCAAGAGCTTGTTTGGTTTCTGTAAAATTTCCAGGAGAGATTGCCAAAGACAACATTTCAGTTTCTTTTATCTCATTTTTCAATTCAAAAATCTTTCCAAGCTCAAAAATTCTCTGGGGGTATTCTGAATCCACATTTTCTGAAAGAATCTTTAGTAGATAATGAGTAAGGTCTTTTCTCAAAATGCTGTAATCGGTTTTTGACTCTTTTAGCTCTACAAAGCCTGTTTCTTGTTTTTCTGGAATTCCCATTTTCTCAAATTGGTCTTTTTTATTTGTTAGATGATAATTAGATATTTCTAAGAAATTTAGGCCAGCAAGAATTTTAGCTATTTTATTCTTTATATTCTCCTTTTTATTTTCTTCTCCTATTGTGGATATCTGAGGGATTTCTGGAATAAAATTCTCATAACCATAGGCTATTGCAATGTCTTCTATCAAATCAACTTCATGAAGGATGTCTGTCCTCCAGGCAGGAATTTCAACAATTTTTTTATTGTAGCCATAACCCATTTTTTCAAGCAGGTCTTTTATGTTTTTTTCATTCAAATTTAATCCAAGGAGCTTATTTGCATTTTCTAATAATAGGTTCATTTTTTCAGGCTCTAAATTTGGAGTTGTTTCTTTTTTTGAATATTTGAGCTTCACCTGATAGATTTCTCCATCCATGTCTGCCAAGCAGGTCACCAAAATATTAAGGCATTTTTTCAGGCTTTTTAAGTCATATCCAGAGCATTCCACAAAAACTTCTTTTGTGGTTTCAGTTAATCTTCCTGTAAGATTGGAGTTGATTATAGGTGGCATGCTTAGAATATTTTTTTCAGCGTCTATAAATATCGGGAATTTTGCTTTTCCGGCCAGCAGATGCGCGTATTCCTTTCCTGTTGGATGCTTTTGGAGAATCTCAAGGCCAGACATTTCTTTTTCTGATTCGAGCGGGATGAATTTTATTTTATCTGGTTCCAAAGCAGTGTAGGTTATTGGGAGTTTTATTTTTTCCAAAGGATAAATTCCAATCGCTAGTTTTTTCCTTTTTCTTCCTATTGTCATGTGAAGTTTTTCCTGCATCTCTATAAGCTCTTTTAATTTTTGCTCATTGAGATTAAGATTTTTGACAATTGCACAGGCAGTGTATGGTCTAATCTCTTTTACTGAAGAATCAATTATAACCAAGTAGTTTTTTTCTGGCTTGCTTACTGTGTAGATTTTAAGGCCTGTTTTTCTTCCGAGAAAACCCAGGAAGCCTCGTTTAAATCCCTGGTAAGAAAGCAAGTCTGGACGATTTGGAAAAATCTCTATCTGGAGTTCTTCCTCTCCAACTTCTTCTAGTGGAGTCCCAAACATAGCAATTTTATTCTGCATCTCTTCATCGAGTTTTCCAATTTCTTTTTCAAATTGTTTTTTGTTTAAGGTTATCAGGGCCATTTTTATTTTAAAACTTTTATTTTATTTATTGTTATTAATATTGCTCCTTTGCATGGTTTACCTTTATTTATCGGAATCTTTTTAATAAAGTCAATCCATCTGCCTGTTGTAAAGTATTCTGCCTTCCTTTTAATTCTAGTCCAACACAATTTTTTTTCCAATTCTTAGCCCAAACTACTAATGCAACATTTGGGTTTTTTTTGATATTTTTGATAGTCTCAACTAAATAATTATCTGAGATAACTACTTGATTTTTAAATATAACCTTAACATAGGCTACAGCTATATTATGAGGGTTTCCAAATTCATCAATTGTAGCTAACCCTAATGGATTTTCTTGAATCATCTTTTTCATTCCTTTGTTTATTTCCATCTTATTTTCTCTGCAACTTTTTTTAACTCTTCTATTGATTTTTGCGGACCTTCTAAAGTGGTTATGTAGCAAGGATATTTATTAAAATAAATTTGTTCTTTTGCTACCATCTTCTTAAATTTTTCATCAAGGCCATGCAGGGGATATAGTTTAATATGTGCGTGATTTATTTCCATACCTTCTAATACCATTGCAACTCTTTTTACTTTCAACCCTTTTTCTAAAATCTTAGCAACTTTTTTTCCAGATAATAAAAATTTTTTATAATCTTTATCAGACATCTCAAAAACATCACTATCATAATGTTTTTTGGGTATGACTAATGTCATACCTTCTGTATTTGGCTTTATACCTAAAATAGCGATGCTTTCTTTATCTTCCCAAATTTTTACAGAGGGTATTTTTCCTTCTACTATCTCGCAGAATATACAATTTTCCATCTTACTTCTTCTCCTTGAGAGTTTGAATCAGCTCGTCAAACTTGTTATTTATTGTCTCTTCAAGACTTTCTAAAACATTTTTCATCTCATCGAGTTTTTGCGATAGTTCTTCCATATTATTTTTTGTAAAATCTCTTTTTTATTTCATTCATCTTTATCTCTATTGCTTTTTCTATATCTATATTAAATCTTTTAGCTAATATTAAGATGGTGAATATTACATCAGCAAATTCTTTTTTTATCTCTTCTTTATTCAAATTATCTAGTTTTTCTTTTTTTTGATACCCTTTATTGGTCAAAATTTCATTAAATAATTCTCCAATTTCTTCTATTACCTTAAAACCCATAGCCATTGTAAGTTCATCTTTATCTTTTTCATCATAATACTCTTCTAATCTCTTTATTTCTTCCTCTACAAACTTATTTATTTCATTTATTTCCATTTTATTTTATCCAAAACTTCATTTTTCTTATCTGAGTGAGATTGTTCTTATAAAATTCACGAAGATCTTTTATCTTATAGTAGTCCATAAGTATTCTGTCAAATCCAGGGCCCCATGCAAGCACAGGAATGCTTTCTCCTAAGAGTGGAATTGTCACTTCTGGCCTGAATATCCCTGCTCCTCCGAGTTCAAACCAGATTTTCTTTTCTGGATGCCATACATCTATTTCCAGAGAGGGTTCTGTATAGGGGAAATAACTTGGCCTGAATCTGATTTTTTCAAAACCCATTTTTTTGAAAAACTCTTTTAAATATCCTATAAGGTGCCTAAAATTAGCATTTTTGTCCACAACAATTCCTTCTGTTTGGTTAAATTCAAACCCGTGTTTCCAGTCAACTGTCTCGTTTCTGAAACATTTTCCAATTGCAAAGAATTTTTTTGGGAGGTCTTTTTTATTTAGAGAAGCAAGAGTCTGTGCAGACAAGCATGTTGTATGTGTTCTTAGTACTGATTTTCTGGCTTCTTCTTCATCCCAAGAATATTTCCATCCTTTACTTCCAGCAACACCTTTTTCGTGTGCTGCTTTTACAGATTTTACAAGTTCTTTTTTTGGAAGTTCTGTCTTATGTTCAATAAAGAAAGTGTCTTGCATGTCTCTTACAGGATGGTCTTGCGCAGTGAACAAAGCATCAAAATTCCAGAAACTGCTTTGAACCATATTCCCTGACATTTCTTTAAATCCCATCTCTATCCAGATTTTTCTTGCATAATCAATAGATTGAGCCACAAAATGCCTTTTTCCTCCATATATTTCTGGAACTCCTGAAACAATATCATATCTTCTGAATTTTTTTCCTTTCCATAATTTCTCATTTTTTAATATTTCTGGCGTTATCTGTTCAATCAAATCTTGGTCTTTTAATTTCAAGCGCATCAGCTGTTTTCCAAGCACAGTTGTTTCTGTTTTAATTTTTTTGATTTCTTTTATCTGGATTATATCTTTCCTATTTTCAAGAGATTTTAGTGCATAGAGCTGTTCTGGAGACAGATTGCTGTAATCTATTGGCAAGATTTCAAGAAGCAGCTCTTCTGGACTTTTTTTTGAGATTTCTTCTTTTTTTGCATTAAGGATTATTTTTTCTTTTTTTATTTCAATCATGGCTTTTTTCTTTAATGCTCCTATTGACGCCTTGAATTCATCGTCAGATAAACCACTGGTTTTTTGTGAGTCTTTCAGGAGCATTATTCTTTTTTCCACCAGGAAATTAAGCAAACGCCTTTCTGGGAGCCCTTTTTTCTTGTATAAGGCTCCATTTACTCCTATCTCTACTATTTTCTTTTTCTGGAAAGAAAGAGTTATTATTTTTTTGTTCTGCAAATATTCTAATGCCCGTGTCATAGAGGTTTTGTCAAGGCCGGCTTTTTTGCAGATTTCAGTTATGCTTTTTTCTTCCAAATACGGAAGAATTTTTCTCTCGTTTGGACTTAAAGATTCAATTAATTTGTTTATATCCTGCTCCATGTTTTATAGAAAACTTAAAGGGTTAAAAAACTTTGTTACAAGTTAAAAAGTTTTGGCTGTTGGGAGTAGATAGACCTGCTCTGTCCGGAAAGGACTTTTTAACAAATAATTTGATTCTTTTAGAGCTTAAAAAGACAAATCAACCTTCAAAATATGCTAACTCCGGACAAAGCAGATAGACCGAAAACTTTAAATAAGTATTTTTACTTATTTTACTTATAATGACAAACATGACTTTAGCCATACCTGAAGAACTGCATAAGATTATGAAAAAGCACAGGCAGATAAAATGGAGCGAGATAGCAAGGCAGGCCATAAGAGATCAGGCAGAAAAATTGGAGTTTATGAACAAAATTCTTTCTAACAGCAAATTCAGAGAGAGAGATGCTCTGGAATTGGGAAGAAAGATAAATAAGGGAATAGCTAAGAGACATAACCTTAAATGAAAATTGTGGTCGACAGCAATAGAATAATTGCAGCGCTATTAAAAGACAGCACAACAAGAGAAATTTTTTTAATAAAAACTTTGAGTTTATTGCGCCTTCGTATATCTTCAGCGAAATTAATAAATATAAATACCACATAATAAGAAAAGTAAGTATAACTCTCCAAGAGTTTAACCTTTTGCTATCTTTAATCTCTGAGAATATCCAAATTATTCAGTGCCCTGAATATAGGTTTTTTATTAAGGAAATAGAAAACGAAATAAAAGACATAAAAGATATTCCTTATCTTGCTGTTGCTATCTGTAAAAAGGTTGATGGAATCTGGACACACGATCCTCACTTTAAAAAACAGGGGAAGGTTAAGATTTATACAAACATTGATTTGATGAGGATAGGGGATTAATTTTACAGATTCTTTATCATCCAGGTAGGCATTCCTAGAGCCAACCCAAGGGATTTTAAGTCATAGGCATCTCTGCTGGCTTTTCCCAAGAATATCATTTCAAGCTTGCTTTTATTGCAGAGTTTTATGTTCTGTTTTATTCTGGCCAGGATTTCTGCCTTGGCTTTGCTATCAGAGCTGAGAATTTCATCCAGATTTATGCCTATCTTTACCTTGTTTTTCTTTGCTATTTTTGCAAGAACCTGATTAAACCCAGAGTTTCTCTGTTTCTGCCAATCTTTTCTCTTG
>CAZFNY010000049.1:0-5700 GCA_964520275.1 Candidatus Woesearchaeota archaeon
TTTTTATATCTCTCATTATATCTTAAATCATGAAATCCGCAGGAAATCCACAGCCAGGAGATTATGTTGAAATCCATCTTACAAGGCTTATTTATGGGGGAGTTTTGTTAGAGACTCCAGAGGCTGAAAAAGGAATTGTGCTTTTGAAATTAGATTCTGGGTATAATGTTGGGTTTAATAGAAGAGATATTCTAGAAATAAGGCTGATTGAAAAAGGAGAAGAGAGAAAATCTGAAATTGAGATTAAAAAAGATTCGAAAAAACCGAATATTGGCCTGATTATCACAGGGGGGACAATTGCTTCAAGGCTTGACCCAAAAAAAGGCGGAGTGACTCCTCTTACTTCTCCTGAAGATTTTTTCAGGTTTTATCCTGAGATTTTTGAAAGGGTCAATGTGGCTAAGATTGAGATTCCTTTTATGAAAGATGCAGGAGAAATGGACACAGAAGACTGGCAAAAAATAGCAAAAGTGTCTGCCAATCTGCTTAATGATAATAATATTCAGGGAATAATTGTAATGCATGGAACAGACACTCTTTATTACACTTCTGCTGCTTTGAGCTTTTTTTTAAAAGAGCTGAACAAACCTGTTGTTTTAACTTATAGCCAGAGAAGCAGTGACAGGGCTTCAAGTGATGCAAATCTCAATCTTCAGTGTGCTGTTTTAGCTGCTATTTCAGATATCGCAGAAGTTATGATAGTAGGGCATGCAAATTCCAGTGATGATTTCTGCTATGCAATGCCTGGAGCAAAAGTTAGGAAATTACATAGTTCAAGAAGAGATGCATTTAAAGTTGTCAATGGAAAACCAATAGCAAAGATTTTTCCTGACAGGATTGAAATTTTGAGTGAGCATAAAAAGAGGCATAAAGGGAAAGTCAAACTGGACAATAAATTTGAGAAAGTTGCAATTGTCAAATACCATCCTGGGCTTGAGCCAGGAATCTTGGATTATTATCTGAGAAACAAATACAAAGGGATTGTTCTGGAAGTTTTGGGTTTGGGGCAGATTGCAGCAAGGTCATCCAGGAACAATTGGGTGCCAAAACTCAAAGAAGTCATAAGAAAAGGCCTTATTGTGTGTGCTGCCAGCCAGACAATTTACGGAAGGCTTGACCCCTTGGTCTACTCTACTGGAAGAGAAATTTTAGCTGCAGGAGTTATTTATCTTGAGGATATGCTCTCGGAAACTGCGCTTGTGAAACTTGGATGGGTCTTAGGGCATAAGAACTGGAAGCCAAAAGACATGATGCTCAAGAATATTGCTGGAGAGTTTAGCGAGAGAATTGAAGAGTGAAATTATTTTAAGAATCCTTAACAAATAATTTATATACTTTTAATGCATTTATTTTGTTATGGAAAGAGGAAGATTTTCTTGGACAGATGTCATATTCTGGACTGCTTTGATAATCTTAGTTATCTGGATAGTGCTGAAAGCGCTTGGTTTTATTAATACTCCAGCAATTGTAGAGGCAGTACCTTATATCTCTGGGGTTTTTATAGCAGGAGTTGTTTGGCAACAATTTAGAAATATGCAGGGAGATTTGTTAAGCATTAAAAGAGCGATTTCTGGTTTTTTAAAAGTAGAGCATGAACATAATTTAATGATGACTGGGCAACTTAAACATAAGAAATGAAAAAGCTATATTGGATTTTAATAGGAATTGTGGTTTTGATTTTGTTACTTCTTATTTTAAGGGGAAGCGAGGATTCCTGGATTAAAAATGAAAAGGGAGTTTATGTGAAACATGGAAATCCTGCTAAAACTCCTGATTATGTTCTTGAACAACAGGAAGCAATTTCTCAGGCTTTTCAACTTTATGAGCAGAAAAAATCAGGAGGAATGCAGTTTTCAAGCCAGTGTTTGGGCAGTGTTTTAGGTTATGCTGTAGATATTGTTCATGTTCCAAGAAGTTCTGAGGATAACTTAGCTGAAAACAAGTGTGAGGATTATAAGAATGGAGAGGTGAGCCATTTCATTGAGCTGGATAAAGAGGGGAATATTGTGAGGATTGTGTGATCCTTGGTTATTCTAAATATATTGTAACTAAAAAGGGGTTACAAATAGAAAGATTTAAAAGGAATTTTTTATTAGTTTTTTTATGGCTTTAGAAATTGTTATCACCTCAGAGAATAAAGGGTCAAATCCCGGAGGGAAATGTATAGTGAGAACTGGGAATTTAAATTCTAGGAGTTATATTAAATATTGTACAAATAATGAAATTCCCAATAGCCCTTTGACACCTCAGCATCAACCAATTTATGAAGCAATGTTTTTAGAAATGGCTAAAAAATTGGGTTTAGCTGTTCCTGAATATTTTATGCTATTAAACAAATCTGGGAAAATTAATTTTACTTATACACCAGATAAAGATGAGCATCCCAAGAGATTAAGAGATAATAATAGCACTTATTTTGCCTCTAAGTTAATAGAAACGCCTATTGATGATACTTCTCTTTTGTTACAATCTATAATGAAAGAAGAAAAAATTTATCGGGATCTGCTTCATATAGGAGACATTTCTGGCAGACCTCAAAACTATACCTTAATTACGCCTCCGAATAAAAAACCCTTTGCTATGTATATTGATTTGGGTTGTGCTTTAGTTGATACTCATTTTGGGAAAATGAGTTTGAGAAAAAGTCTAAATGATAAAGTTTCTTCTCTAGATAGAAGTAATAAAGCTTTAAAGGATTTTAAGAAAAGGTTTGCTAGATTTAATTTAAAAATTAGGGGAAGCGAGGATTCTGTGAATCTGTTAGAATTCGGAGAAAAAATTCCTAAATGTTGCAATATTAATGTTTTAAGTTCTGCTAATCCTGGGAGAATTTCTTCTGTTCCTGTTTCTAGTTTACTTGAACAAGAAGAGATAGATTATCTGGCGCAGCTCTATTTTTTAGTTAATTCTAATTTTTTGAGCGCATATAAAGAAGACCCTAGAATTTCTAGAAACCATTAATAACTTTTATTAACTCCTTTCTTCTTTACTTTTTATGGAAGAAAGCGGAAAATTTGACTACGAGAAATTTGGATTTAAGTCTGGAATTGAGATTCATCAGCAATTAGATACTCATAAGCTTTTTTGCAATTGTCCTTCTATGTTAAGAAAAGACGAACCTGATTTTGAGATAAGAAGAAGGTTGCATATTGTTGCTGGAGAGAGCGGAGAAATTGATTTGGCTGTGAGGCACGAGGCAGAAAAAGAAAAGGAGTTTGTTTATCAGGGATATACTGACAATACCTGCCTTGTTGAGCTGGACGAAGAACCCCCGCATGAAATCAATGAAGAAGCTTTGAGAACCGCATTGCATATTGCTATTTTTTTGAATACAACAATTATTCCTATTAGTCAGATTATGAGAAAAACAGTTATTGATGGAAGCAATACCAGTGGATTTCAAAGGACAATTATGATTGCAAGAGATGGTTATGTTGAGACAAAATATGGAAGAGTTGGAATTGAGGGAATTTTTTTAGAAGAGGATTCTGCAAGACTTGTTTCTAAAGAGGCTGACAGAACAATTTACAGGCTTGACAGGCTTGGAATCCCGCTGATAGAGATTTCTACTTCTCCTGATATAAAAACTCCTGAGCAGGCCAAAGAGGTTGCATTGTTTATTGGGAATATAGTGAGGAGCTGCAAGGTTAAGAGGGGGCTTGGAACAATAAGACAAGATGTTAATATGTCTATCAAGAATGGAGCCAGGACAGAGCTTAAAGGGGTTCAGGATCCAGATATAATTGTTCTTGCCATGAACAAGGAGATAGAGAGGCAGCTTTTTTTGATTGCACAGGGAAAAAAAGTAAAACCAGAGGTAAGAAATGTTCTGCCAAATGGAGGAAGTGAATTCCTAAGGCCAATGCCTGGAGCAGCAAGAATGTATCCTGAAACTGATCTGCCTTTGTTGAAAATTTCCAAAGAGATGATCGACAATGCCAAGAGAACTCTTCCAAAGCTTAGAGAAGAGCTTCAAAAAGAGCTGGAAAAACAGGGGCTTTCTCACGAGAATATAAAAACATTATTTAGAGAGAATAAAGTAGAAGAATACAAAGAACTTTTGAAGATTTTAAACAAGCCTCAATTGGTTGCTAAGGTTCTTTTGGTATTTCCTAAGGATATTGCAACAAGGAAAAAGAAATCTCCAGAAAAGATTGAAGAGGTTATTACAGACCATTATGCAGATGTCCTTACTCTGATAAAGAAAAAGAAAATTTCTGAATCAGATATTAAGAGGATTTTTGAGGACATTGTTGATGGAAAGAGCCTTGAAGATACCTTGAAAGTTGAAAAATCTGAGATTTCTGATATTGAGGAAAAAATCTTAGATATAATTAAGTCAAAACCAGGGCTTTCAGAGAATGCTTATATGGGCTTGGTCATGAAAGAGTACGCAGGCCGAATTAATGGAGAGGAAGCAATGAGTATTATTAAGAAGTTTGTCTATTAATTCGCTCATTCATTCGTTCAAGCGTGACCAAATGAAGGAGTTTTAAGGGAAGATTGGCGGAAATGAAGCTATGGAGATAATCAAGAAGGTTGTGAAATATGCTCTGTCCGGAAAGGACTTTTTAACAAATAATTTGATTCTTTTAGAGCTTAAAAAGACAAATCAACCTTCAAAATATGCTAACTCCGGACAAAGCAGTGAAATAGAAAGATTTAAAAATAGTTATACATTATACATTATATGAAAATCATAACAAAACCAAAATTATGGGGAAATTCTCTTGGATTTATAATTCCGAGAGAGGTAGTAAAAAAAGAAGGAATTACTTTGGAAACTAATATAACTATAGAGATCAAGAAAGATAATCCTCTAAGAGATGTATTTGGTTCATTAAAAGGATGGAAGATTGATTCACAAAAAATCAAAGATGATCTGAGAGAAGAGGAAGAAAAATCTGAAAAAAGAAAATGGAAGATGTAAAAAGTTATTTTTTAGATACTTATGCTTTAATTGAAATAGTAAAAGAAAATCAAAATTATGAAAGATTTAAGGAATTAGTGAATTTTTCTAGTTATATGAATCTTTTAGAACTTCATTATATAATCAGCAGGAATTTTGATTCTAAAAAGGCTGATTTTTTAATTGATAAGTTAAAAAGTGTTTTATTAAAAGTTGAGGTTAAGGATATCTTAGAGGCATCAAAATTTAAACTTAAACATGCAAAGAAAAAATTTAGTTATATCGATTGTTTGGGATATGCAATGGCTCTTAATAGGAATATAAAATTCCTTACAGGAGATAACGAGTTTAAAGATTTGAATAATGTTGAGTTTGTGAAATGATTAGTTTATTTTCTAATCGGGGGAGCGGTATTTATCCCTATTTTGTTCAACATCCTTTTCATGCTTTGAAAATAATTGATTATCTCATCTAATTCAGACATCCAAATTGTTGCTTCATATTTTTCTGAAGGAACTATCTTTTTTTTACTAAATAATATTTCAGTCATCCCATTAGGTAATCTTTTATATCCTATTATTTTTCTTGCTTTATACTTCTTTTTCTCAATGCTAAACAACCCGCCATCAGGAAGGATAATATCTTTATCACCATAGTTAAAATAACAAGCCCCATTTCTGACTATCCACTTTTCCATAATTTCCCTGTTTTTCTTGTTTATTCTTTTCATCATATGTTTAATTGAAAAGAAATCCCCACAGCTTGCTGTGGCTGGGTAAAAGATATATATC
>CAZFNY010000050.1:0-5626 GCA_964520275.1 Candidatus Woesearchaeota archaeon
CAGTACAAATAGCCCAAAAGATGCGATTATCCCTACATGCGAGCCCTTTTTATTCATTGAAAGCTACCTCTTTTTATATTATAAGTTGTCTAATGGGCTTTTTATATTTTAATTTTGAGGGGAAAATATAACTTAACTAGCTGCTACCGGAGTTCCAAACATAAATCCTGCAAGCGTTGATATCAAGAACGAGGTAACCATCAACGCAAAAGAGTGCTTTATTCCGGATTTTATGCTTCCTTCTGAAAGTTTTCCTATTGTGATTCCGCTGAAAAACCCCTGAATCAAAAGCAAGTACAGAAAAGAGCTTGAGATGTTTTTTATATCTGTTCCTTCCCTGACCTCGAGATCTCCTGTTCCAAGAGTTCCAACATCCGCAATCCCCGAGATAAGCGGCAGTATCTTGAACTGCATGACTAAGATAATGATCATAAACACAAAGAAAATAATATACCCCTGAACAACCAGCGTCGAGATTACAGCTTTCCTCTCTTTTTTCAATTTATCTGACATGCTGACTGCTCCCGCAACAGATTCCAGTATCTCCCCAATATCTCCGCCTGCTTTTTCAGCCTGGCCAATCAATATCAAGACCCTTGAGATTGATTTATTTTCTATGTCTTCAGAAAAAACCTGAAGAGCGTGGCTCAAGGGAATTCCCATAGAAATCTGGTTTGCCAATTTTTTTACATGCTGGCTTAAAACCCCAAACGGTTTGTTTTTCATGTTGACAATGCTCTTGCTTATCGGAGTTCCTGTTTTTACGCTCTCCACAAGGTTTCTTGCAAACTCCAGAAACATCTCTTCTTTCTGGTCAGAAACCTTGTTTTCAGTTATGATTGTGACAACAAAAGGAGTTATCCCTATTACAACCCCTATTCCAAGAAGAAAAAAGAATACGCTGTTCTTTATTAACAGAAGAGAAACTCCGATAGTTATTAATGACAAAATCAATCCTGTCCAGTGTATTTTTTTCATTTCCATTTTATTTTTATGAAGATGGTTGTTTTAATTGCAGGAATGCTAAAAAGAGGATATTTATTATGGTTACTCCCAACACCATAATTAAGGTTATCATAGAAATGCTTAAAGAAACTCCAAGCCCGCTGACTTCCATCATGATAAGCAGGAGCATTAGTATCATAGGCGTTGCAATGACAATGCTGATGTATATATCCATAAATGTCTCAGCGCTTTTAGTGTATTTTTCTCTTTCAATCTGATAGTCAAAAAGCAGAGTTTGCGCCCTCTTTTCAAAAAAATCCTGCAGGCTTCCCCCAGAAGTTATTGTGGTGGCAAATCCATTCAATAGCTCTGTCAATTTCATGCTAGGGCTGTTAAACGCAACATTTCTCAGAGCATTTACAATATCATATCCATAGACATTGACTTCATTTATTACCTTTATGAATTCTTTCTGAAGAAAAGGATAATCTTTTGTGGAAATTAAGATATTGAATATCTTGCTTGGCTCCACCATAGAGCCGGAGATTGCAGACATGTGTATTGTAGCAAAAGGCAGTTCTTGATTTATCTTATTTTCTATATACGACTTTTCTGCAGAAGGGTAAATATACATTGTCAAAAAAGTTGCCAACGGAGCTACAATTAATATCCAAAATACCTTAGAAAATCTTCCAAGAAGATTTTCTGTTACAGAAGTTATTATCGGGATTTTAGTGTGCACATCAAATAGCATGAAAAAGACAAAAATAAAAAATCCAACAATTGCAAAGATAGTTGTTGTAAGGAAAATCACTGCTGCATAGCTTGTCGGAATAAAATTCATGTTGGCCTTTATTAAATCTCTTTTCAATGTGGCAAACATCTGCGTCTTGCTGAAAGATTGCGCCCATCCCCCAAACATTCTGTTTGCAAGCCCTACATACTTGCTAGGTTTTCTTTTTTTCTCGCTGATTTTTTCTGGTTTCTTCTTTTTCAGCCTCTTCAAGGTTTTCTTTTCAAGAAATGTTATATCCTTGTCAATCTCTTCGTGCTTTGGTCTAACAGCATTTTTTTGGGAATATTCAGGATAAACCTGCTGATTTAATGCAGGAGGCGTCTTGACTACAGAGCTTTCTCCAGGATAGTTCATCTTAGAAGAAGGAAGAGGTTTTATGATTGACATATCATCCAGAATGCCAGAAATCTCATCAATTGTTTTTCTTAGTTTGTTTTTCAGGGATTTTATCTGAAGATTAGCCATTCTTTGTTCATCTAAACTGCCTGCCCCGCCCATAGCTGCAGAAAGAGAGACTATCTCTTTGATAGCTTTTATTTCTGTCAAAATCAAACCCCTGATTTCAATCAGATAATCTTCTTGGTTGTTCATTCTATAACCTCGCTTATTTTCTTTTGAATCTCAATGATAAACTTTTTTATCTTGTTAAATTCCTCATAACTCTGGCTCTTGTATTTGTTTCCCAGTCTTGCTTCTGCTTTTTCAAGGGAATTTACTAATTGTTTAAGAAATTCTATGTTTTCTTCTGTTATCATTTTATCCTCTTTAGATATTTTTTTATAATCTCTTCTCTTAATAAAATAATCTCTTTTATTAGGATTTGTGCATCTTCTGGAAGCACATCTCTTCCATAATAATTTATCTGGTTTCTTATTATTCTAAATTTGTTGAATTTGATAGAAATGGATTTATCAAGACATATTTCATCTAAAAACGCACAGAAACATTCATGATTATAAACCTTAAACCCCTTTTTTATCGCCAATGCCTCTAATATTTCTCTTAAAGACTCATAAACAATGCTAATCTTTGTTGAAGCAGTAGTTCTATCAAGATATAGTCTTTTATTAGACTCTAATTTTTTTTTGCTTGAGTTTATTAAAGAGTTCATTAATCTAACATCTTCTTTAACTTCTTTTACAAATTTTTTACCCTTGCATTCTTGCCAGTCCATTATTCAATATCCCCCTGCATTATATAACTATTAAGAATATTAGTTTTAAGTTCTTTACTGTTTACATTGGAGATTGACTCAAAAACAAACAATTCTATCTTTCTCCTCATTTCTTTTTCATATTTTTCCAGATTAATTTTTTTCCTTATTTTTGTCAAAATAGCAAGGTCTATATCAGAATCTTTTTTTGCCTCCAACTTGCTTAATGAACCAAAAAGTATGATAGTTGGGCTATGTAATTCAGAATTAATATATTCAATAACTTTTTTCAATTTATAGCTCCAGTATATTCTGGATAAATCTCTAAGAATCTCACTTTCTCTATTGGCTCTAAAAAGCAAATAACCTCTATCCTCTCTTTTCTTGAGCAGACCTTCTTTCTTCAGTTCTTTTAATGCTTTAGAGGCTGTTGGTGGGCTCATTTTCATAATCCTGGAATATTCTCTTACGCCGATTTCTCTATAGCAATCTTCTAGAAAGGGAATTGTATTGTTAATTATATCTAACATATGTAAATTATAATTAACAAGTGTTTATAAATATTTACATTTAAGCACAGCTCACTGTTCAATCCCGAATTTCTGCAGAATTTCTTTTGGCTTCTTATAATACTGTCTGATTACTTCTTTGACTTCATCAAACTTCAGGATATTCCTCCTGTAAAGCTCGAAAATTAACCTGACCCGCCTCTTGAACTCCAGGTCAATCTCCTCCATCCTAAGCCCGTATCTTTTTGCTATTTTCTCAAATATCTTGCTTGTCTTCTTGAAATAAAATTTGTCATCCACAGGATTCCACACAAAAGGCGTGTTGGTTAGCGCAATGCCGTCTGAAGTGACATTGATTATCTCAACAATCTCCCTGAGTTTTCTTGTTTCCTGTTTCTGGACAATAGCGTGAGTCATTGTGCAGATGCAGTCTAGGACATTTAACAGCGTCGGAGAAAGTTCAATAGGTGGGGTTTCCAGCCTTTTTATCACAGTGTCTACAGAGTCAGCGTGGATAGTGCTTATAGAAGAGTGTCCGGATGCCATGCCTTGGAAAAGGACAGACGCCTCTGCTCCTCTTACCTCTCCCACAATGACATAATCTGGGTTTTGCCTGAAAGAATTTTTTAACAATGTAAACAGATCAATCTCATTGCTTTTCCCGGTCCCGACCGCGTTTCTGACAACACTCGGAAGCCAGTTTTCTTGCGGAAGATTAAGTTCTCTTGTATCCTCGATGCTGACTACTCTTGATTCTGGGGGAATAAAAAAAGCAATTGCGTTAAGCAAGGTTGTTTTTCCAGAAGAGGTTCCCCCTGTGATTAATATGTTCATCTTGTATTCTATCAATAGCCATAGATAAGCAAGCATCTCAGGACTCAGGGTGTTCATAGAAAGCAATTTTGGAGGAGTCCAAGGCTTCTTTGTGAATTTCCTTATAGTGAATGTGGGGCCTTTGCTGCTTATGTCTTTGGTATATGTTGCATTTACTCTGCTTCCATCTGGCAAGGTTCCGTCTAAGATAGGATTAGAATAAGAGATGTATTTTCCGCATCTCTGTGCAAGCTTTTCAATAAAACTCGAGAGTTTTTCTGGGTCTTTAAAAATGATGTTTGTCCTGATATTCCTGTAATACCTATGGACTATGTAAATGTAATTATCCCCTCCATTGCACTCTATATCCTCTACAAAATAATCTCTTAATAACGGGTCTGCTTCATTAAATCCAATAAAATCCCTTGCCAGATAATAAAATATTTTTGTGTAGTTTTCATAACTCAGGTTTATTCCAAGTTCAATTGCAAGCAACCTGAATCTTTTGTCAATATATTCCAAGAGGGTGTCTCTTTCTTTTTCAATAATATTATCAAAATTCACCAGATTTCTCATAGCAGAAATTATTTTCTCCCTGCACACTATCTCGTATTCATCTAACTGAGGCTCCTCAACCTCATAGATTATCTCATAGTTTTTTGGGTCCCAGTAGATGTGCACATATGCGAAAGGAGAAATCAGACAGTACCTTATGTCTATTTTTGTCTTGTCCCTTATTTTTTTAAGCTGCGGGATTTTAGGTGAGAAATCTAATTCAACTCTAGGATAGTTTTCTATTCTTAGTGTTTGTTCTTTTTGGGTCATCTTAACTTAAAGTCATATCAATTAAACTTTTTCCTCCACTAGTTCCTTTGTTCAAAATCAAGAGTTTGTAGGGAACGGGAGACTTGCTTATGATTTTTGCTTCTTCACCCCCATTATAAGTTATATTATACATGCTGTAATTGCTTATTAATGTTACCTCGCTTATCCTGTTTATTTTTTTTGTGCTCGCAAGAATATTGCCTACTTGCACAGACTCGCCAGGTTCAGTATAGGTATATCTCCCTTCTATTGTGAACACAAGCTGGTCATTTGTGCTATCCACCTTCAAATTCCCTTTTTTTATCCCAATCTCCACAGCTCTTTGGTTGCCTGCTCCTCCTTGTATCATGGATATTATGACACTGTTTATGTCTTCAAGCATAACAACACTCTGCTCCACAATGGATTTGTCCTGTATCTCTTCTATTTTTGGCTTCGCAAAACTCAAAAAAAGCCCTATAATTGTCAGTGCGATTAAGGTATATATTACTGTTTCAACCCAGACCTGTCCTTTGATATCTGATTTCATTTTTACCTCTTCTTTTATCATATATTAAACCAGAATTGGTTTATAATATTTTCTTT
>CAZFNY010000051.1:0-5594 GCA_964520275.1 Candidatus Woesearchaeota archaeon
TTTCAACCTCGCCTGTCTGGAGAGCAGAAAAGCATGACACAACAAAACATATCAATGAGCTGAGGCAGATGGATATTGAATGTGCTTTTGTGGATGATATTGAAATTATGAAGCAGTTGGAGGGGGTTGTAAGATATATTGTTAAACAGATTTTAGAGAACAACAAGGTAGAATTAAAAATGCTTGGAGCTGAGCTTAAGGTTCCTGATGTTAAATATCTCACTTACAAAGAAGCAATTGAGATTTTGAGCAAGCATAATTTTAAGATGGATTATGGAGAGGATTTTGAACCAGAAGCAGAAAGAAAGCTCTGCGAGATTTTTCCTAATACAATTATCTTTACTTATGAATGGCCAATTGCTTTGAAGCCGTTTTATATCTGGCCTAAAAATGAGAAAGCTGGAATTTCAGGAGGATTTGATGCTTTGTATGGGGGTATGGAAATTTCTTCTGGAGGACAGAGAGTTCATGTTCCTGATATTTTGATAAAGCAGATTAAATCCAAAGGCCTTAAGCCAGAACATTTCAAATGGTATATTGATGCTTTTAGATACGGAGCACCAATGCATTCTGGCTGGAGCATTGGGCTTGAACGTTTAACCCAAGCCATATTAAACCTTCCTAATATTCGCGAAGCAACTCTTTTCCCTCGAGATCGCCATAGATTAACTCCATAAAAAATCTCAGAGAGATTTTTTGTCGCACTTGAACAAGTTCAAGCACGAGAGATAGGAGAAGGTTGACGCCGTGAGAGAATTATTTTCATCTTGTATCATCTTTCCAAAGTTCTTTTCTTTCTTTTTCCGTAAACGCTTTAGCCTTTCCTTTTAAACTTCCAAACATACGTTTTCTAATAGTTTTCTTTTTCATAAATTCTATAATGGGGGTGGGTTTAAAAAATTTTGTTGCAGAATATTTTTATATTATATTTAAATTAGAAAATTATTATAGAAAAGTTTAAATATGTGTATGTGTACACATATGGGTATGGTAACTAAAAATATATCCATAATGGAAGATGTCTACAGGCTTTTGCTGGCTAGAAAGATGTCGGACGAGAGTTTTTCAGATGTTATCAGAAGAGAACTTAAGAAAAAAAGAAGCATTATGGAATTTGCAGGAGCGTGGAAAGACCTTGTAAGTGATAAAGAAGCTGAAGAGATGAAGAATACTATTAAAGAACTTAGAAAAAATTCTCTTAAAGGAGTTTTAAGGAGAATAAATGTAAAATGAAATTTTTAGATTCAACCTTTTTAATAGATTTCTTAAGATCAGATTCAAAAGCTGTTAGTATAGCTTCAAAATTGAGCAATGAATTTTTAGCTACTTCTTCTATAAATATTTTTGAAGTTATGCTAGGAATTTATTTGGATAGTAATAAATCTGAAGAAAAACTAAATAAATTTAGAGATTTAGTTAATAATCTTAATATTTTCTCTTTTGATGTAGATGATTCACTTATTGCTTCTAGAATTGCAGCTCAGTTGATAAAAGATGGAGGAATGATAGATGACTTAGATTCTTTGATTGTGGGAGTGATGAAGGCGAATAATATTTTTGAGATTATAACAAGAGACAAACACTTCTCTAGGATTAAAGGGATAAAGGTTTTGAGTTATTGAGAGAAAATTATTTAAACTCTTTTTTCTATGATTATTTATGGAAGCTATTAAGATATGTCTGGATTTGAATTCTAATCCTAATAGCAATAATTAAAAATCCATCTTTCTTTTCTAATTAAGATTAAGATGACAGCAACAAATTTTATATCAATTACTGAAGCCATGAAAAGAGGCAGGGGGAAAGTAGCTGTGCGGGGATGGATTTATCGTGAGAGGGGGAGCAATAAGATGAAATTTCTTGTCCTTAGAGATTCGTCAGATATTATCCAGTGTGTGCTGGATAGAGTGAAGTTTGAAAAGCAGTGGGATGAGATTGATAAACTGAAGGTTGAAAGTTCTGTCGAGATATTTGGGGAGATAAAAGAAGACAAAAGAGCTCCTACAGGCTTTGAAATTATCTGCGACAAGATAAATATTATCCAAATTGCAGAAGATTTTCCTATTAATAAAGATTTGAATGAAGAACTTTTAGGAGACAGAAGACATCTTTGGCTCAGGAGCAGGAAAATGACTGCTATCTTAAAAATTAGGAGTAGTGTGTTTGCGGCAATCCACGAGTATTTCAGAAAAAACGGATTTTATGAGTATCAATCTCCTATATTTCAGTCTGTCCAGTGTGAAGGAGGAAGCAGTTTATTTCATGTTGATTATTTTGGAAAAAAAGATGTTTTTTTGGCACAGACTTGGCAGTTGTATGCAGAGCCTGCTATTTTTGCACTTGAAAAGATTTACACTATTGCTCCTAGTTTTAGGGCAGAAGAATCTAAAACAAGCCGACATTTGACAGAATACTGGCATGCTGAAATGGAAGTTGCATGGGCTAACTTTAAAGATATTCAGGATTATGGTGAGGCTTTGATTAAGCATATTGTGAAAAAAGTTCTAGATGAAAACAAAGCTGATTTGGAAATCCTAGAAAGAGATATTAAGAAGTTACAACCCTGTATCAAAAAATCTTTTCCGAGAATGACTTATAATGAATCTTTGAAGATTTTGAAAGAAAAAGCAAAAATCAAGATTAGCTGGGGCAAAGACCTTAGAACCATTGAAGAAGACGCGCTTTCTAAATTGTATGACACTCCAATAATTGTCACAGAATATCCTAAAGAAGTCAAGGCATTTTACATGAAAGAGACCCAAGGAAACTCTAAGGTTGTGAATGGTTGTGATTTTATTGTTCCTGATGGTTATGGAGAGATTATTGGAGGAAGCGAGAGAGAGGCAGACCCAGATAAAATCAAGAAAAGGTTGATTGAGATGGGAGAAAAACCAGAGCAGTATTCTTTTTACCTTGACACAAGAAAATATGGAAGTGTTCCGCACGGAGGTTTTGGTATGGGTGTTGAAAGAGTCATCTCCTGGATTTGCGGATTAGACACAATCAAGGATGCGATTGCATTTCCAAGGACAATGAACAGAACGAAGCCGTGAGATGAAAATTCTAGTTATTGGAGATTTCCACGGGAAGTTTTCAAAGAAAATTCCTAAAATCATAAAGAAAGAAAAAGTTGATTTGATTGTTTCTCTTGGAGATTTTTTTCCTTTTTCTTTTAAGAAAATATGGTTTGAGCATTGTTATGGAAAGAAAATTGAATTGTGGGAAGTTATTGGAAAGAAAAAGGTTAGAGGATATATCTTTAAAGATTTAAAACAAGGAGAAAAAGTTTTACAATTTCTGGATGGTTTAAATGTACTTATAATAACTGTTGTCGGAAATATAGATTATACAAGAATTAATGATTGCTATGAAAATGATATCTATCAAAGAATAAAATGGAAATGGGAAAGACAGGATTTCTTTTCTAAAATAATAAAGAGATATAAAAATATTAAGAGATTTGATTATTCTTATCTTAAGTTTGGAAATTATGTTTTTATAGGTGCTTATGGTGGTAGTTCTAATGGGCAAGTTAAATCAAATAATTTTAAGGGATATAAGAAAATTTTAGATAATCTATTTACAAGATTTAAAAAAGAAAATAAAGAGAAAAGAGTAATTTTTGTCTCGCATAATGTGCCTTATAACACTAAATTGGATTTAGTTAACTCTAAAGATGCGCACAAAAAAGCTAAAGGAAAACATTTAGGTTCGAAATTAGTAAGAAGGACTATTGAAAAATATAAACCATTTCTATATTTTGGAGGTCATGTTCACGAAAGTTCTGGATTAGATAAACTGGGAAAAACCATATTAGTTAATCCTGGAGCGGTTTATGATAATCAAATGGTTCTGGTAAATTTATCAGAAAACAATAAAAGTAAATTTAATATCAAATTTATCAAATAGTCCTTTCCACCCCAATTAATATTATAAACTTCTTCTTTGAGTTAAAGACGTGATAGAAAAATATATCAGAAGAACAATAGATCTTGTCCGGAAGCTGGATTTAGATAAATTGAGGGTTTCATATTTGTTTGGAATTTATAAGATTGGAGTAGAAAGAAGCCCCCCTGAATATTATAAAAAACTAGAAGATGGTGTAGAGACAGAACTTCCTGCCAGTATTGTCTCCCAACAAATTCCAAAGACAGAGATAATAATTTCAGATGGAAAACTTCCTGTTGGTTATTTTCATCTTGGAAAAAAACGTCTGCACTATCTAAGAGTTGGAGATTATGTTTCTAAAGGGAGGGTATTAGGATATGTAGAGGCTATTGGAACTAGAGATGAAGTGATTTCAAAATATAAAGGGATTGTTAAAACAATTTTTGTCCTTCCTGAGGATGAAAAAGAAATGGAAATATTTTTTAAAAAGGGTGTACTTGTTCAATACGGAACCAAGCTCTTTGAGATTGAATTGATGGGAGAGAATTAAGTGGCCATAGACATAGAATAACTTTCTTGTTCATGTCTTGCCAGAATAGCGCCATAAGTAAAACCAGCACCGAATTTTACTATAACATAAAGAGAGCCCTTTTTTATAATACCTAATCTTACTGCTTCTTCCTGGGCAAGTCCTGTTGAAGCTGTAGATGTGTTTCCGTATTTTTCAAGATTGGTAAAAATTTCTCCATGAAACCCTTTCTTTTTTAGCCCTATTTCTACCTGTCTTACTATCCTTATGTTTGCTCCGTGTGGGATTATCACATCAATGTCTTTTAATTCATAACCTGTTCCTTCAATAACTTTGTGAGTCGCTTCTCTCATAACTTCTGTGGCAAACTTGAACACCTCTGGGCCGTTCATTACAAGATAATTTTGCCGTTTTTTATATAATTCAAATTTTTTGGAAGGGTCTGTTGAACGCCTTATCTTCTTTCCTAATTTATACTCTAAGGCTAGGTAATCGTTTTTATCTGGTCTTCCGCTTACAAAAGTCTTGATAATTCCTTCTTCATTATTTTTTCTTTTTTTTCTCGAGACCATCCAACAAACTGCAGCATCCCCAAAGAGCACACAGGTGTTTCTGTCAGAATAATCAGTAATATCTGTCAGATGTTCTGCTCCAGCGACAAGAATATTTATTTTATCAGGCTCTCCAATTAAAATATTGCGCGCCATTCTTATCCCGTAGACAGGGCCAGTGCATCCTTCAGATTCATCATGGGTTGGAATGTCTTTAGTTATTCCAAGCTGTTCTGCCACATAGGATGCATGGTTTGGAAATTCTTTTTGTTCTGCATGATTGTTTGTGCAAAAGATGATCTCATCAATCTCATTAGGAGGTATTTTTATTTTATCTAGAAGATTCTTTGCAGATTCAATACCCATCTGCTTGGCGTTTTTGTCATAGGAGATTCTTCTTTCCCTAATTCCTGTCCTTGAAACAATCCATTTATCGCTTGTACCAACTATCTTTTCAAGATCTGCGTTGGTTATTGTATCTGGAGGAATATAAACTCCTGGTTCTGATAAATACAAATAATAATCATTCATTGAAGGATTATAAAAATGGAGATTAATATATTTTTTGGTTTAGGGCTTTGGTGAAACCATATAAAAAAGGGTGACTTACCACTTTCAACAAAAAG
>CAZFNY010000052.1:0-5505 GCA_964520275.1 Candidatus Woesearchaeota archaeon
TTAAGAAAGCCTCAGCTAAGTTGAAGCTATGCAGTAGCCGAACATCACGGCTACATCATAATCAATTAATCAAAACAGAAAAAGCTTGCCATTAGTCAAAGACTAATGGAAATAGGAAGAATTATAATAGCCATCTTTTTAAATTGGAATAAATATTGTTTTTTAAATGGAAAAATCAAACTACCTCCAATTTGCAATTGAAACTGCTTTAGAAGCAGGAAAAGATATCCTCATGAAGAATTACGGAAAAATGCAAGAACTAAAATGGAATGCTAAACAACATTTTAGAACTGAAGTTGATAAGATGAGTGATGAATTGATAAGAGGAAAAATTAAGAAAAATTTTCCCAAACACAATATTTATTCAGAAGAAAATGAGGGGGTTGATCAAAGTTCTGAATTTAGTTGGGTTGTTGATCCATTAGATGGAACAATTCCATATAGATATGGAATAACCGATCATTTTAGTGTATGTATAGCTTTAATAAAGGAAAAAATGCCTATTGTTGGGGTAATATATGCTCCAAAAAGAGGAGAATTGTATTATGCTGAACAAAAAAATGGAGCTTTTTGTAATGATAAACCAATTTCAGTATCTTTAGAAAAAAATATTAATAGAGTTATAATGGGATTAGATGGAGGAAAAGAAACAAAAAAATTTAGGCGAGCTAATCTTGCAAAATATATAGAAAAAGTTTATTCTCCTGGAGGCATTACTTGTTTTACAGCTTCTGGATGCGCTTCAGTTCCTTTATGTTTGGTTGCTGGTGGAAAACTTCATGCTTATATGGCTCTTAGTTTAGAAGCTTGGGATATGGCTGCAGCAGTTATTATTAATCGCGAAGCTGGGGGGAAAGTCACTAATCTTAATGGTGAAGAATGGGATATTGATGATGGGTCAATTGTAATTGCAAACCCAAAAATTCATAGAAAACTTCTTGATTTGTTAAATGGTTGATAAAAATAAAGGTTATTAATTTTCTTACTCAAAAACATATCTCAAGGTTTTACACAGAAGATATATCTGCTTTTTCCCTACTTTTTTAATAACTCTTTATGGTTCTTTATTCATTAAGTATTCTGAGTAAAATAATGAACAAAAAGTTTAAAACCACCTATTTCTATAAAAGAGTTCTAGAATTTAATTTCTGGGAAGTAAAATGCAGTATATTAATACCACCTTCGCTTATGGAAATGGCCCCTTTTCAAGAATAGTAGATTGGGCTATTGCCATAAATGATGAAATAGAGAATAGAGGTATGCAAAGACTTCCTATTGTTGTTCCTTTGGTTTATCCAGAGAAACAAGAAAGAATAATAAAGGAAGATATTTCTTCGAATACTTCTTATGACTCTCTACAAAAACACTCTGCAGAAATATGGTTTGACAAAGCACAAGGAAAAATTCTTGCGAGATTAATGTTTAAAGAAAAAGACTATTCAGAATATTTAAGACTTTTAATTAAGTCTTATTTACAAGCAGAAAAGGACATACAAAAACACTTAGATGGAAAGAGAGAAATACAAAATCTCGAAGGAAAAGTTGATATAATAGATTTAAGAGATTGCGCATTTCAACTGGGATTAAATAATAGAATTCAGACAGGATTGCCAAACCAATTTTATACTGCTGGGGGATCGGGGCCTTTTAATGAAGTACTAAAACAGGCAATTTTAGACAAAGAAATTACTCTTGATAAAAAAGTTATGCTTGAGGTATTGCCCATTGCCAGAAGAATGATTGAAAACCAAGCCATTATTTTTTCTAATGAACCAGGTGTTTTTTCTTATGATGAATTAAGACAAGTTCATAAAAATGAAGTTCATACTCCTCCATTTATACATTTTCCAAAACCAGATTTTACAAAATTAGCTGGAAAGGGAATTTATCTTTTAATGACTGGAATTGATGGTGTAAGGGAGAGTGGAATATACAATGCAGTTTCTGAATTAGGAATGTTAGTTTATGCACCTAGGTTTTATATTGATAATTTGTCTGCAGAAATAAGAAAAAAAACAATTCCTTTAAATCCAAATCAAATAAACAATCCTAGCATAGTTGCTCAATATGCAAGAGCTGGATGGAGTACTATTTGGCTTTCTCATATGGCTGAAAAAGGTTTTATCACTCCCCCATATCAAAAAACAGATGATCCTGAAATGCTTTTTAATGAAAGAGTGATTAAAAAATTAAAATTAGGAGTGATTATTAAAGACAGCTCAAGAGATTCTCTAGAAAAAGCTTTGCAAGTTGCCCAAACTACAAGAGAATATAATCAAGGATTAATTCAAAAATATGGAACCCTTGATGGGATTAATTATTCTGCTAAGAAAGTAGTGGATTATCTTTCTAGGGGAATTAAGAACCATTAATTTTCTTATAAAATACTTTCCCCATTACAAAGATTAATTTCTCTTTTTAAAAATAAGCAATGATCCTAGATAAATAAATCTACTAGCTATTGTAGCAGTTACAGCCCCGATTGTTGCTGCAAAATTCGATTGTTTTACTAAGATGGAAATTAAAATATAATTTAAAATTATATTTATTAAAGTTGTGGAGATTAATAATTTTGCCATAATTTTTGTCTTTCCTTTAGAAATAAAATAAGTTGAATATATTGAAGTTAAAGGTCCAGAAAAAATTAATAAAGTAAGTATTCTCAAAAGCAAAATTGAATTAGAATATTGTTCTCCATAAACAATTTTTATAATTAATGGAGCTAATAAAATGGTGATAAAAGTTAATAACAAGGATAGGGGAATGATTAGTTTAATAGATTTTTTTAATGCTCTTTCTAATCTTTTCCCTCCTAACCTAGAAAAAAGGGGAAAAAGGGCTGTAGAAAATTCTAATAAAACCATCGCAGAACCAATTAATGCAAAAGCCGCAGAATAATACCCAATAAATTCTGAGTCAACAAAATGGCCAAGCATAATCATATCAATATAACCAAAAAGGACTCCAGAAAAAATAATTGTGGTTAAAGGGAGAATAAATTTATTTACGTGTTTTTTTTCTTTTTTATTTAATTCTTTCCCTACTAAAATGGGTTTTTTAATAAATAAGACTCCTAATGCAATTAGATAACAAAAGGATAATGCTAAGATAATATTCAAAAATAAAATTTCTTCTGAAAAATTTAAAGAAAGAAGGATAATTAAAGGTACAACAATTAATCTTAAAACTTGGAAAATAATTTCTTTTTTTAAGATCTTCTTAAAATTATTGAAAGATTGGTATAAAGATGAAAAGAAACCTATAAAACTATTTAAAAAAAGATACAACCCTCCTGCTAAAAGAGCATAAAAAATAGGTTTATTATAATAAATATTTGAAATCCAGTAGGCTAATAAAATTAAGATTAATGAAGTTAAAAAAGTTAAAATAAATTTTATTTTAATCAAATAATTATAATACACTTTGGGATTAGGTTCTATTCTTTCAGAAATCTTCTTTATTGGGGTTATTGAAAGGTTTGTTTTTCTCTTAGATAATTCTCTTGAAATAAACATCACCAAGGCAGTCCCAATACCTAAATCAGAAAATGTTGCAAATAAAATAATTGTTGATAAAGCTAAACTATACAATCCAAATAATTCTGGCATTAATAATCTAGCAAGGATCATAGTAAAGATTAAAGCACCTATTTTTTCAACTAAAGTTCTAGAAAACTCATATATACTATTCTTTACAGCTAAACCAGTATTCCCTAAAAAATCTCTTTTTTTAATTCTTCTCCAAATCTCTTTTATGTCTTTTTCTTCTTTAAAAAAGTTTTGCTCTCTTTTTAACATAATCGATTATGTTCTTTAAACTTTAAAAAATCATTGATTAAAGAAATCCTATCAAAAGTCTTTAAAAAAGGCATAAAATATAAGACCAGAATAGAGAAAATAAATAAAAAATAAGAGAAAATGATGTTGGGATTATAGGAAGTTTTACTCAAGATATCTGGGATAATAATTGTTAAGATACTCTTTTAAAGCAACTTTCCAATCTCTCATTATATCTAATCCTCTTAACTTTAATTTTAAATTAAATAATCTTTCTGCAGAAGGTCTTTTAGCAAAATATTCTTCTTTAAAATAATCCGAGTTAACAGGGATTATTTTTACTTGACCCTCTAATTTTAAAATACGAATCAATTCTCTTGTTACTTCTAACCTGTTATCGGTTATCTCTCCTTGACAAACAATATTATATAACCCCGTTCGTCCTTTATTTATTAATAATTCTACATTCGCTGCAAAATCGTGAGTATATGTTGGTATTCCTCCTTTATCTTTAACCACAAATATCTCTTTATTTCCATCTTTTATCTGTTTCATTATTTTTTGAATATATTTCTTATCTTTTTTTGGACCTCCCCCAATCATCCATCCTGCTCTACAAACTAACCCTTGTTGGGCTTTTTCCAACACGATTCTTTCTCCAAGATATTTTGATCTTGCATAAACCCCCAAAGGATTTGGAATGTCCCAGTCATCATAAATCTCCTTTTTACCATCAAAAATCCCTGCACTACTAATGTACAAAACAGGAATCTTTAATTCATTGGCAATATCTACTGCATGTTCTACTGAAAGGGTGTTTGTCATATAGGCATCATTTGGATTTTTTTCGCAATATTCTAAATCCGTATGTGCACCTAAATGAAATAAATAATCTGGGTTAAAATCCTTTACATCTTTCCTATATGCTTCAAAGTCTCTAAAATCCAAAAAAGATAACCAATCTTCATTTACATCTTTATCTGTGCATTTTATATCATATTTTTTATTAAATTTCTTATAAAATGCTTCTCCTAACATTCCCCCACATCCTGCAATATAAATTCGCTTCATAGATTAAAGAAAAAGAAATCTATTTAAAAAGATTTATGGAGTTAGGATATATAGATTTAAAGGATATATGGCATCCTCTCCACACTAAGGTATGGGGTTTCCATAATGTGATTCTTGATTCAAGATATAGTTTCTAACAATCTCTTCTTGTACAAATCCAACTAAATCTGCAAATTTTCCTCTGCTCCATAAATGTCCTTTTGGATATCTCAACCTTGCTTTTCTATTATATTCAAAGAAAAGTTTTGCACTCAATCCCCTTAAAATCTGCAAAATTTTTGAAGCAGACATTGCTAAAGAAACTTACACTTCACAATGAATATGCTCAGGCATCACTAAAATTATAATTATTTTTATTTCATACAGCGAAGCTGTACGCCTTATGCAAGCAGTGATTAAATTTTTCTATTCTTCTTTTTTAAATATGTTGTAGCATATTTCGGCTTCCACTTAAGATGAAGCATCATTACTCCAACTGAATGTGAATAATGAAACTGTAGTGTTTTCAATTAGTTACAACTAACCCATTGCTTATAATCATTCAAAGAATAAATATCAATCGCTTATGACAACCCCAGCTTAAAAGCTGGAGATTTTTTTTAGTTAATTAAGAAAGCCTCAGCTAAGTTGAAGCTATGCAGTAGCCGAACATCACGGC
>CAZFNY010000053.1:0-2004 GCA_964520275.1 Candidatus Woesearchaeota archaeon
TCTTCTCCCTGAAACAGCATAGGCAAAGCAACATTTTCTTTAGCAGTCAGATTAGGAATAAGATTAAACTGCTGGAAAATAAATCCGATTTTCTTCCCTCTTAATTGCGCTAATTCAGATTCTTCCAGAGTTTCTATATTCTCTCCGTCAAGATAAATATCTCCCTGAGTTGTCAAGTCCAGGCTTCCTGTTAGATTCATGGCAGTAGATTTTCCACTTCCACTAGGGCCCATAATCGCAACAAAATTTCCTTTTTCAATAATAACATCTATACAATCCAACGCCTTCACAATACTCTCTCCCATTTCATAATATCTTGCTGCGCCCTTGAGTTCTATTATTTTGTTTGCCATTTCGTATATACTCCGAGAAAGGTTTATAAAGCTTCTTAAAGCATTATTATTATGATAATTCCTGTGCGTTGCTTCAGCTGTGGGAAGCCAATCGGCCATCTTTGGGAAGAATTCAAGAAAAGAGTTAAAGACGGCGAACCCGCAAAAAAAGTTTTAGATGAACTTGGGCTTGAAAGATACTGTTGCAGAGCTGTTTTTCTTGGCCAGGAAGATTACATTGAATTAATCGGAAAGTTCAAGAAGAGCTGATTATTTTATTCTAATTAATTGGTTTGATTCCTCGTGGGGGCATTAACCCCCTCACTCCAATTTCCACCTGCTTTTATGCTCGCATTTATCGCAGGTGATATTTACAAAACCATTTTTTACATGAATGCTCGGTTCTGTATAAGGATTAAAGCATTTTTTACAAAAGAGTTTTCTTTTCTCCTCAAGCTTGATATTGTAAGACATGGCAAACTTTTTTATTTTTTTGATTTCTTTTGGGATTTTTTCTTGAATCTTCAAGAAAAAATCTTCAATCTGTTTTTCAGCTGCTGTTTTTGAAAGAGTCTTTTTCATGAATAATTAAAGAAATAAGAGTATAAAAAAATAGTGGAAGCAAATTCTAACTTTTCATCCACTTTTTTGTTAACAAAAAGAATATGAAAGACAGCACCATTGATTCACAGCTTGTCGGCTATTAAAACAAGTGGCGTAGGAGGCTTAACTTCTGGGTTCGGAAAGAGACCAGGTGTTTCCAACCTACTATGGCCGTCTTCAAAAGAACATGATTTTAAGGATTTATAAAGCTTTTTATACAAGGTTTTACATGTTTTTTATTATAAGCGGAAGTGCCGGAGTGGTCAAACGGGCGAGATTAAGGCTCTCGTAGCTTAGTGCTTGCGCAGGTTCGAATCCTGTCTTCCGCATTTTAATTATTTTTAAGAAAACTCATAAAAAGCTAGCCAACCCTTTCTGCAATGTTAAAATTCCTCCAATAATCAAGATAAATAAAGGAACAGTCAAAACAATGGATAAGAGGAGCACAGTCCCACACAGCAAATCAGTCCAACTTCCAAAATTCTTTAAAAAACCAACAAATGATTTTATAAGTAGAATAAACCCCAATACAACAGAGATAAATGTTGGAAGAAAATTACCCTGGCTGAAAAATAAAACAAAAGCAGCGATTATGTCAATTCCGCCAAGTATCTTAACTAATATATTTTTAAATTAAACATCCGTTTAATAAATGTTTGCCCGAGTAGCTCAGCCTGGATAGAGCACAAGGTTCCTAACCTTGGGGTCGCAGGTTCAACTCCTGTCTCGGGCATTTGTTTTATTTCTATAGAAAACCTTTAAAACATTCTATTTATTCTATCCATTATGCGCTGGTAGTATAGCGGTTAGTATATCTGCCTTCCAAGCAGATGGTCCGGGTTCGACCCCCGGCCGGCGCACTCGCAAAAAATGGAAGAAGAAACTAAAACACACGAGCAGGAAATAGCAAAAGAGCCACCTAAGAAGAAATTCAAATTTAATTACGACAAGCACTACAAAATTATCTCAATAATCCCTATAATCCTCCTAATAATCTCTTTGATTTATCTCTTCTCTTTTTATTCAAAAACAGGGGATTTTATAATAAAGGACGTAACACTTTCTGGAG
>CAZFNY010000053.1:2104-5483 GCA_964520275.1 Candidatus Woesearchaeota archaeon
TCTTTTTATTCAAAAACAGGGGATTTTATAATAAAGGACGTAACACTTTCTGGAGGAACAACAATCACTCTTTCTGGGGATATGTTGGCCATAGATATTTCCGCCCTTGAGCAATCTCTGCGAGTCCAATATAGTGATATTTCTTTTAGGCAACTTACAGAAATTTCTTCTGGGAAGATTGTTGCATTAGTCATCGAATCTCCTGCTAGTCCAGATCAGCTTAAAGCCTCAATAGAAAAGCTCACAGGCCACACTTTTACATCAGATAATTCAAGCATAGAATTTTCAGAATCAACTTTAAGTGCAAATTTTTATAGACAATTAGTAATTGCATTAATTGCATCTTTTGTGCTTATGTCTATAGTCATTTTTATTTTATTCAGGACATTTGTTCCAAGTATCGCAGTTATATTTGCCGCATTCGCAGATATAGTAATGCCTCTGGCCTTGATTGATTATCTTGGAATAAAGCTTTCTACTGCAGGGATTGCAGCATTCTTGATGTTGATTGGCTATTCTGTAGACACAGATATTCTTCTTACGACAAGAGCTCTGAAGAAACGCGAAGGAAGTCTAAATCAGAGAATCTTCGGAGCATTTAAAACAGGAAGTTTCATGAGCATAACTGCTTTATGTGCAGTGCTTCCAGCATTTTTTATTGTCACAGGGCTTCCAGATTCTTTCAGGGAGATATTTTTCATACTGGCTCTTGGTTTGGTTGCAGATATAATCAACACCTGGCTTACTAATGCCAGCATAATTAAATGGTATTGTGATAAAAAAGGAATAAAATGAAAATATCTTTAAGAATCTGGATATTGATTTTTGCACTGGCATTTTCTTCAATGGCCATTTTAAATTTGGGTGCAGGATATAGATTCTTGATAGGATTGTTAGTTATTTCTATATTATTCATATTGATTTATGTTAAATCTAAATACACAAAATATATGTTAATTATCCTGACATTTTTATTCATTTTTTTGATAATACTCTTTTCTTCACAAAAAGGAGTTGTAATAATTTCCATAGACAAAAACTCAACCTTTTTTTCAGAAGGATTGCGAAAAGGCATGATTATAACTTCTCTAAATGGAAATCCAACAGATAGTTTTGATGAATACGCAAATCAACTCAGTTTACTGAATGTTTCAGGTCAAAGTCAAAAAATAGAGATACAAACTACTTCAGAAGATTTTATACTGCTCACAAATAAAACTCCGGATTTTTCTGTTTCAAATATCCCAAGGACAAACCTAAAAACAGGATTAGATCTTAGTGGGGGGGCAAGAGCAATTGTCAAACCAGTAAACGTCTCATTATCTCAACAACAAATGAATGATCTTGTTGAGATTACTTCTAATAGGTTAAATGTCTTCGGTATAAGTGATGTAAGTGTTAGGGGAGTTTCAGATTTGGAGGGTAATCGATTCTTAAGCGTAGAAGTTGCAGGCATGAGCCAAGAAGACCTAAGGCAGTTGGTTGGGCAACAAGGAAAATTCGAGGCCAAGATAGGCAACGAGACTGTATTTATAGGAGGGGAAAAAGATGTATCTTCAGTCTGCCGAAATGATGCCACTTGCGCAGGAATCGAAAGCTGTTTCCCATCAGAAAGTGGGGGATATTTTTGTAATTTTAGATTTTCAATTTATTTAAGCGAAGCTGCAGCCCAGAGACATGCAGATATAACTAAAAATATGTCTATTAATGCAACTGCGCAAGGAGATTATCTTTCAGAAAAGTTAGACCTATATTTAGATGATAAATTAGTGGATAGTTTATTAATCAGCGCAGACCTTAAAGGAAGAGTAACAACACAAATAGCTATCTCTGGTCCTGGTTCTGGAGAAACACGAGAAGATGCCATTAAAATTGCAGAAGCTCAAATGCATAATCTTCAGACAATACTTATCACAGGAAGCCTTCCATATCAGTTGGAGATTGTCAAACTCGATTCTATTTCTCCGATTTTAGGAAAGGAATTTACAAAAAACCTAATTTATCTTGCAATTATAGTATTCTTAATAGTATCCCTCTTAATTTTCATAAAATATAGAAAAATAAAGATTTCTCTGTCAGTAATCTTAACAATGTTTTCTGAAGCATTTATAACTTTAGGGATAGCAGCAGTTATATCTTGGAATTTAGACGCTCCAAGTATTGCTGGAATTGTTGCAGGAATAGGAACCGGAGTCGATGACCAGATAGTAATTATTGATGAATCAGTATCAAAAGAATCTTCAAGCTTAAAAGAAAAAATAAAGAGGGCATTCTTTATTATTATAGGAGCATTTTTTGCTACCGTTGTGGCAATGTTGCCTTTATTCTGGGCAGGTGCAGGTCTTTTAAGGGGTTTTGCCTTGACAACAATTTTAGGAGTTAGCGTCGGAATTTTAATAACTAGGCCCGCATTTACAGAAATAATGAGGAAAATGCAGCAGGATTAATATGCTACCCAAACACCACTTTCTTCTAGGTTTAGTCTTCTCTTTTATTATTCTTC
Organism: Candidatus Woesearchaeota archaeon; assembly: GCA_964520275.1. Classification (GTDB taxonomy): domain Archaea; phylum Nanobdellota; class Nanobdellia; order Pacearchaeales; family GW2011-AR1; genus CAZFNY01. The sequence goes on from CAZFNY010000053.1 coordinate 4,608, forward strand.
TTATTTTTCCTCAAATTAGATTTATGGGGGCCCTTTTAATTCTTTTATCTTCTTTTTTGATAGATGTTGATCACTATATTTATTATGTTTGTAAGAAGAGAGATTTAAATTTAAGAAGAGCCTACTTATGGTTTATTGAGAGAGATAAGAAGATTTTGAAATTAAATAAGGAACAAAGAATAAATGTTTCTGAAGTTTTTTGTTTTCTTCATGGGGCGGAAATGTTAATTATTCTTTATCTATTAGGAATCTTTGTTCATCAATATTTTTTATTTGTCTTTATTGGAATAACTTTTCATATCTTTTTAGATGTCTTAAACACAATCCTTTATTCAACCTCTTTTGCTAGATTCTCTTTACTCTATACTTTTTTAAATAACAAAGAGTAATTTATTATAATGGAGATAAAAAATAATCAAGAAATGGGTTTTGGGGGGGTCATTAAAAATGAAAGGAATAATTCTTGCAGGAGGAATTGGTTCAAGATTAGAAAAATTAACTAGCGTTTTGAATAAACATTTAGTTGCTGTTGGAAAATATCCAATGATAGAATATCCTTTATCAACATTAAGGAGATTGGGTGTGGAGGAAGATATTATAGTAGTAACTGGATCAGATCATGTGGGAACAATAGTTCAATATTTAACTAAAGAGCATCCTAGAATTAATTTTACATATAAAGTTCAAAAAGAAGCCAGAGGGATAGCTCAGGCTTTAGGTTTGGTAGAAGGTATTTGTAAAAATGAAAAAATAGCGGTAATATTGGGGGATAATATTTTTGAACAGGATTTTTCAGAAGAAGCAAAATATTTTGAAAAATTAGACAATGGTGCGATGTTTTTTTTAAAGAAGTTTCCAATCCTATGCGATTTGGTG
>CAZFNY010000054.1:0-5422 GCA_964520275.1 Candidatus Woesearchaeota archaeon
CGATTCCTCCCAAAACTTAAAAGTTTGGGTATCCTCGCCGTGGATGTAATGAAAACACAAAACAAATACAAGATGAAAGATGTAGCAAAAGAAAGCTGGAGAATTGTTAAGGATAGTAATAGCTATTATAATGCTAAGAATTTACTTAACACTTTTACTTACTATTTTAGGACGCCTAGTGGAGATAGAGTTGAAAATGAAATAAAAGGTGATTCTAGATACTCTAGTTGTACTCTTAAACCTGGATCTGTTGTATTAGATATTGTTCAGTCTTTAGGTGTATTTGCTGGAACTTATGGAATTAGCTCTTGTATAAATGATCACATTCCTGCTAAAGTCGTAGCATCTTTAGCATCACTATTTGTGACAAACCTTGCTAGTGGAGCTTATGAAGCTGTTAGAAAAGCCAGGAAAAATCTGGAAGCAAGAGCAGAGAAATAACCCAATAAATTTTTTTATTTTAACTTTTTACTTCTTTTTTCTTAGGAATGAATTTTGGAGTAGATTCTTATTTTACAACGTCTTTTATCTCACCAACCTCTTTACTTCTTCTCTTCCTATGAAGCAGTAGATTCCTGCTTTTTTAAGCATTGCTTCTGCCTTGGAAATAGAAGCTTCTCCGAGAAAACACGCGATTATATGCTTTTTTGTTTTTTTTGAGGAGTTGATTATTTCTTGTGCTGTTTGTTCTGGCTTTGACATTTTTTGCGGAGTGAGGATTACAATTATTGTAGAGCATTTTATTTTTTCTGCGTGCTCAAGGGCTTTCTTGTAATCTTCTGGAAGAGCTGTGCCTAAGACATCAATGTCTTTTATGACCTTTACTCCTTTGTTTTCACAGGCATCTGAAATCAATGCTCCTGCTCCGCCTGCATTTGTTATTATTATTGCATTAGATTTTGGAATTTTTATTTTTGAAAATAAATTTTCTATCTGTGTTATTTTTACCTGCCTGAATGCTCCTTCATAGATTTTGAAGTCTGTTGCAAGGCTTCCTGTGTGGCTTATTGCGGCCTTTGAGCCTTGTCTTGAAGAGCCGGCTTTTATTGCTATTATCTTTTTTTTGGATTTTTTGCACAGCTCTAAAAATCTTTTTCCATTTTTTAGTTTTTCAATATAAAGAATTATCTTTTTTGTTTTTTTATCTTTATTGAAAAATTCTATGAAATCAGAAAATTCTAAGTCAGACATGTTTCCTAAACTGATATATCCTGAATAGCCAATATTTTTTATGTCTGAGAAATAACTCCATAATGCGCCACTCTGGCTTATGAAAACAATGCCTCCTTTTTTTGGAGTTGTGTTTGCAAAAGTTAAATCTAAGTTTAATTCTGGATTGAAGATTCCAAAGCAGTTTGGGCCTAGAATCCTTATGTTTGCTTTTTCTGCAATATTCAGGATTTCTCTCTGGGTTTTTTCATTCCCAACCTCAGCAAAGCCAGCTGTGATTATTATAACAAAAGGAACCCTTTTTTTTGCGCATTCTAAAATTATTGATTTTACTGTTTCTTTTGGAGTTGCTATTACAGCAAGGTCTATTGTTCCCGGACAATCTTTTATAGAAGAGTAGCATTTTTTTCCAAACAGATTTTCGTGAGCTGGATTTATTGGAATCACATTTCCTTTGAACTTAAGAGCTTTTTTTAAGAGTATTCCTCCAACCTTATTTTCATTCTCAGATGCTCCAATTATTGCAATTGTCTTTGGATAGAAGAGTTCTTTTAAATCACCTGTTTTCATAATCTAATTTCGAAAAGTATATATAAATAAGTTTTGTTTAACAAGAATGATATTAGTTGAAAAAGAGGCAGAGAATTTTTTAGAAAAACAAGGCTTTGTTGTTGTGGAAAGGGGTTTTGCAAAAGACAAAAAGGAATTGTCGAGGGTTATTGCAAGAATAAGATTTCCTTTGGTTATGAAGGCTTATGGAAGAAATATTATTCATAAAAGGAAAATTGGGGGAGTGAAATTAGGGATTGATTCTTATGATTCTGCATCAAAGAATTATTTTCAGCTCAAGAAGATAAAAGGGTTTGAAGGAATTGTTATCCAGAAGCAAGTTAAGGGAAAAGAAATCCTTTTGGGCCTGAAATATACGCCTGAATTTGGACATGTTGTTGTTTTTGGAGAAGGGGGCAGTGAGGTTGAGAAAAAGAAAGATGTTAGCTTCAGAGTGTGCCCTTTAGAGGAAAAAGAGTGTCATGAGCTTATCAATGATACTAATATCGGTAAAAAATTGAATGCTGTTGAAAAATCGGTTTTGGCCAAGGTCATTAAGAAATTATGCGAGCTTGCATCAAGATTTCCTAAAATCTCTGAATTAGATATTAATCCTTTGATGATAAGAAATAAGGAATATTATATTGTAGATGTTAGAGTGGTTTTATGAGATTCTTTAAAAGAGGAGATCATATAATGAGGCAAACCCAATAAAAGCCAGTGTCTGGATTATTAGGGAACCTATTGCTATTAAGAATATCCTAAAAGTGTTTTTCCCACCATAATTAGATTTTATCCATAGAATTGTTCCGATTAAGATAAATAAAAAAGGAATAAGGAGAATGGAAAGGCCGTAAGTATAATATGCTAAGAGATAAAGAAATTTAATTTTATATACAATCCATTCAGAAATTTTATCAAAAAACCAGATTAATACGCCGATTATTATCCCTATCCCGAACAAAACCTTCCCAATTTTATTCAATTTTGTATTCTGTTCTATTTTTCCTAATTTCCTTAGAGAATATTTAAAAGAAACAAATAATATTCCCACTAGAATAATTGCTGGAATCCATTGGTATGATAAATAAATGTGGTGATTTAAACTAGGCCAGATAGAATTTATTAACCCATATATAGCACTTCCAAACCCCCGATTATTAAAGAGCATGAGTGTCGGAATAAATAAAACAAAAGAGATTACATTAGCCACAATTAAAATTTTCCATAGACTCCATTCTTGAATCTTTTCTGATAACATCTTATGAGATTTTTTCTCCTTTAATCTTTTTGTTCCAGAGCATTTTTGTGTAGCCTGTGTTATCAATGTCTTTTGGGTCTATGTCTAATCGTTCAAGAGTTTGCCGGATTTTGATTTTAGCCAGATTTATCTCATGAGGGTGGCATAAATATTCTATTTCCAAGAACCAGCCTAAATTCTTTACATTATTTATCTCTATTGTGATTCTTTTGTCTTTTTTATATGAGTAGAATTCAGAGGTTTTTGTCTTTTTCATCCATCTCACAAAACCAATATCTTTGAAGAGTTCAAGAATATCTTCCACTTCATTCTTGTTTTTCAAAGACAATTCAAATTCTTGCTTTACAACAATATCTTTGTCCCAGTATTTTTTCAGCCATTTTTTGAAATTAATCTGAACTCCTGATGCTGTTTCTCTTACCCTGAAAGCTTTTTGAGGATAAGTGTCTATTCCAAACCTTTTTCTTCTGATTGCAAAATACTCGTCTTCACGCTTTTCCTTTTTTTCAAAATTGGCAATAGTTTTGACTTTTTTTCTCATCTCTTTACTGTTTTTTATTCTTATCTTGGATTCAACTTCTAGCCATGCCATGTTATTTCTTTTGATTGTTTATTTACTAAAACAATCAGAATGAAAGTTATAAAACTAACTATTGTAGCTGGGATAAATGCTTGGATTGGAGAAATAAAGAGAAATGCTATTAAAACTATTAGTCCTAGTAAAATGCTCCAAAAAGCAGCTTTAGAATTTGCTTTTTTCCAATAAAATCCAAAAATAATTGAAGGAAGTAGTACGACATAAAAAGTTATGGCTTCTATAGCTAAATGTACTATATTAAAAACCAGCAGAGCAATGATTAACCCCAAAGTCCCTACGATAACTGTTACTTTTCTGCTTAATTTTAATACTTTTTTATGATTTAATTCTTTTCTCATAGTCTTTTGATAAATGTCTCTTACAAGAGTCATACTAGTTATTAGAATCATAGTATCTGCGGAAGACATTATTGCTGCAAAAAAGCCAGCTAGGATTAAACCATAAAGCCCCACAGGAACAAAATTTCTTAACAAATCTGCAACTATTGTGTTTGAGCTAGAATCTGGCAACAAAATCTTTCCGTATATTCCAAATAAGACAGCCATTGCAATAAAAAGGAAAATTAATATTGTGGTCACAATCCCTGATTTTCTTATGCTCTCTTTGTTTTTAGCAGAATAGGCTCTTTGCCATAAATCTGCTGATGCCAATACTCCTGCTCCACCAAAGAAAAATGCAAAGATTATAACATAAAGAGGGGCAAAATCTTTTCCAATTAAAAATTCTTTTGGGAGAGAAGCTATTGTATTAATCCCTCCTCCTTTAATTATTAAAATTGGAAGAAAAATAAATAATAGAGAGAGCATTATTATTGATTGAAATATGTCTGTTCTTATATCTGCTCTTAATCCTCCAATGCTTGTGTAGGTTATTACTATTGCCCCCCCAATTATTGTGGCAATAGTTGGATTAAAACCAGTAAGTGTATTTACAAAAATTCCTATCCCTAAGATTTGCAGTGCAACATACAAGCTGAAAGTAATTAAATTCACTATAGCTCCAATTACTCTAACTCTTGGAGAATATCTCGCTTCTAAGAAATCAGGCATTGTGTAAGCTAATTGTTTATCTCCAAATTCTCTAATTTTTGGGGCGAAAAATTTATAGAAAATTAAAAAGTAGGCTAAGAAAGACAAAGGGAGCAGGAATGTTGCCAAACCTCCTCCACTAAAAGCTATTCCTGCATGCCCTAATATTGCTCCAACCCCAATAAATGTTGAAAAAATAGTTGCAATAAGAAAAATAGTCCCGGTTCTTCTTCCATTGACCCAATAATCTTCTAAAGTTATTTTTTTTCTATCAATTATCCCAATAATAAAAGTAATCAGTAAAAATAATAAAACAATTGATAAGTCAATTAAATTCATTTTTCCCTTTTATTTCTTCAATGTTTTCTTCACTCTTTTAGATTTTAGGAAGTATAATAATATTGCGATTATGATTGCTAATTTGAATATCATTGTAATGATATTGCTTACCCAAGCCGATAACCTTTGGTTTGGAGAGAAGATTAATACTCCTATCAGATAATATCAAAGAGAAAATAATGTTCCTATGATTGCGGTGGCTATGAAAGATTTTATTGCCTTTTTCCTTTTTTCTAAGAATAATAAGATTGTTGAGCATAAAAAGAAAAGATAAATAATCAATAGGATTGCAGAGATGTAAACTCCAAAACCTATATTCTTAGTTGTTATTGCATTTATTTTTTGAATCAGAAGAGATAATGCAGATATGGCAGAAAGCAATAAAACAATTAATACAACAATTAACCAGCCCCAAATTCCATTTGAAATTCTTTTGTTTGTTTTCTTTTCTATGTTATTTCTTCTGCTGTTTTAATT
>CAZFNY010000055.1:0-5381 GCA_964520275.1 Candidatus Woesearchaeota archaeon
TTGTAGAATTAGTATCAAAGTGTAAAATGTAAACCTATTTCAGGACATCACAATAAAAATAGAGAGCAGATAAATTTATAAACTTTTATATTCTTAAAAGAAAATGAAAAAAGAGTTTTTGTTCTTGGGATTTGTATTGCTATTAGCAGGAATAATTATAGCTGAACAAGGAAACAATAGCGAAAATAATCAGAGCAATCAGAATAACCAATCAAACCTTTCTTGTCAAGAAAATGACGATTGCCAAGATAATTATGAATGTAAAAGTAATGTGTGTATAAAAGAAGACAAAGAAGACAATGAGGATAACGAAACCGAAGATAACAACAATGAAACAGATGGACAAACCAATGATGACCACGAAGACAATGAAACAGAAGATGAGCAAAAAATCTGCTGTCTTAGGACAATAACAAGAGGAAATGAATCTTATCAGAAATACAATTTCATTGAAAAAGAAGACTGCCTAGAATTCAAGAATAATCTTACAAAAACAAGCCAGATAGTAAATGATGATTTATGCAAGAAGAGGAAACTCAATAAGACAGAGCAAAAAGAAGAAGTAAGAGAAAGACAAAGGATAAAATTCGAGCATAAAACAGGGATTACATGCCCTAATGACTGCATATGCACAGGAGTTGTGATGAAATGCATTCTTGAAGATGGAACACGTGAAATGAATGTGTACTCTAGCTCAGGCAATCTGATTATCCAGATTAAAGACTCTAATTTCAGCACAAATGTAACTCTGTATAAAGATGATAATGGGACTCTTTATGGGGTCTTTGATGGAAAAGAGAAAAAAATAAAGTTCTTTCCAGAAGAGATAAGAGAAAAAATCAAGGAAAAAATAAAGTCCAATCTTAAAGACGAAGAAATAAACCTTGATGAAAACGGACACTATGATGTTCAGGGAAAAAAGAAAGCAAGATTTCTTGGATTTATTCCTGTAAAAGAAAAAGTAAGGATTGAGGTAGACCCAGAGACAGGAGCTATAACAAAGACAAAATCCTCTTGGTGGGGATTTTTGGCAAGAGATGTGAAAGAAGAGTGATAAACAAAGTTAAATCAGAGCTGAATATAAGAATAGAAAAAGGCTACGAAAACATCAATCTTTCTCTTGTTAAGGGATTTGTTGAAAAAACTCTAAATGAAATGGATGTGGGCTGAAAAGGTTGAATTCTTTTTCATAATATAAAAACATAATACAAAAAATTATGAACTATATTGCAATATAATCACTATGTTTTAGCATAGATAATTTAGAGACTAAAAATAGGGAAATAAGGGCATTGATTAAAGCGAGTAAAGAATTAAAGTGTGATAATCTTTTAATAATAACTGAAGATACAGAAAGGGAAGAAGAATTAGAATGGTTTGGAATAAAAAGAAAGGTTAAGTTAATTCCTTTATGGAAATGGCTGTTGGAAAAAAATGAAAATTTTTATAAACTTTATTGTAATAACTTTTCAGAGTGGGCACATAATCTGACGCACGCGATTTTTAAAAAGAACAGGGAGATACTTTATCCAATTTACAGACGTAATCGAAATTTTTATCAAAGGGATCATATTCAAGATATGTTATCTGTTTTAATCCATTGTTAAAAAACTCTCCGCCTTTGGCTTTTAGTAATATAGAATACATTTTGTCATTTAGTTTCTGGTAGATTAAAAATCCGGCAGGAATAATATCTAAATTCCCTATTTTTATTTTATTTTTAGAGGCATGAATACTTCCAAGAATGGCGAAGGTTCTTTTGGTATCAATTAACTTCAAAATATTATCTGCTATTCCTTTTTCCATTTCTTCTTGGTTTTTTATTAGACTGGGGGCAATGAAAAATATGTTTATATTCTTGGGTATTTTTTTAATTAATTTTATATACTCTTCACTAATCAATCCTGTTGTACCAATTTCTTTAGCCAATGGAAGAATCTTACCTAATTCTAAATTTTGAAATTCATTAGATATTTCTAAGCATAAATTAAAATCTTCTTCTTTTGCTATTTCTGATAAAAATTCAGAGATTATCTCGGGAATTTCTTTTGTTCCATGCAACTCCCCAAATATAATCAATTTCTTATCTTTTATTCTGTTTTTTATTTTTTCGAACATTTTACTCAATTAAATTTTCTGCAACTATTTTAGTTAAGTTGTATCCTGACTTAATTTCCAGCCATAACCATTGCCCATTTGGGTTCAGTTCCAAAAAATTATATTTTCTATCTTTTGAATAAATAAAATCAAAAACCCCGAAATGTAATCCATAGTGTTTTAACATTTCAGAGCAAAAAAGTCCTACATTGTTGGGAAGCTCTACGTGTTCATAGGTTACATTTTCAAAATCATATCTTCTAAAATCTACCTTAGATATTTCAGATTTTTGGGAATGGATAGCTATCCCTATTTGTCCTCTGTCTGTGGCAATTACTCTTGTTTCAAATTCTTTGTCAATATATTCTTGAAATAAACAGGGATGAGAAGAAACCAATTCGACTTTTTTCATATTATCTTGCGTAACCTTATTCGTGTAAACTGTTAAGTGGCCTTTTTGCGATTCAACAATTGCTCCTTTTTGCAATTTAAAACAGATATTTCCTTTATGTTTTTTATAGAATGCTTTTACTATTTTTGGGTCATTTGTTATAATAGTATCGGGAACCCTAACTTTCGTGGATGATTCAGAAGCAAACCTAATTTGATCTATTTTATTATTTGAGTAATAGTGATGTTGTGGTCTATTAACAACCCTTCCTTTATGAGATATAAGCAAGCCATCCCATGTTCTTTCTGATTCTTCGAAAATTATATCTGTTAAACTTCTAGATGTTCCTTTTTTTACGTCAGGATTCATTACTCTTCTGTTCCAGATATTCCAAGAACAATCAATGACAATTGTTCTATTTCCATTATAGAGTGTGTAGTTAAGTGTTTTTGAGTCAAATTTTAATTTATAATTTCCCCTTAATTTTTCTGTGTCGACTCTGAATGAAAAAATTTTATTCTCAGAAAGATAATTGCATACAGAATCTGCATGTGGATCTTCTCCATAAGTTAGAACTAATACTTTCTTCATATTAAATGAGCATCAACTTAGTAATCATCAACAGTTGGGATGCCTCTATATGTACAACAAGTGACAGTTATTTTTGCGTTGTATCCTACCCCCAGCAAATACAGGACTTTCTAAAAATTGTTCGGCAAATGACACTTCTTGGACATCGTTTTTATCTATTGTTCCTTTAGTAACTTTCTCAAGTTTTTCCATAAAAAACACAATAATCCCTTATATTTAAGGATTTCGATGGTTTTCTTTATGGCTCCCTACAGACATATGTCATATTCTTAAATTAACTTAGAAAATGAATTCTTCTCCTCTCACGCCCCAGCCATCGCACTTGCAAGATACTGCTGAAGCTCTTCATAAGTCATGGTCACTTCTCCTTGTTCAGAAGGAGTAGAACCCTCTACTCCAAAGCCGCAGACAGGAGCAGGGCCGTGCTTATATAAGAAATTAATTATATGGGTTATGTCAAGTAAATCTATAACTCCACTTCCATCTAAATCAGCACAATTCAAATAAGGAGACAAACACGCATAATAAGAGGTGTTTTTATACATTACATTAATCATTCTCGTAACATCCAAGATATCCACCTTAAGATTTCCGTCAGCATCTCCGCATATTGGGAAAAAGTTAAGAACAATGCTAAACTGATTGTTTGTCTCATCTGTTTCTATCTTGATATTTGGCTCGTCAACAACAGCTTTTATTGTATAACTACCTTCTCCTCTTATCAAAGAAGTGGACACAAGAACATTGCTATGGCTGGGAACACTTACAAATTGTTCATTAATCAAATTAGTTCCTTCATAGAACCTCACAGAGAAATTATTGGCATTCGTATCTCCATTATTATAGACTGTTGCAGACAAAATTACACTCTCTCCTGGCAGTGGATTTGTTTTTGAAGCTTCTAAAATAGGAGTCAAGTCAGCATACCAACTCAGATTTGTCCAGTTCCTAACACCCCATCCTGGCCCAGCAGGCCCGTCATATCTCCAAACAGGCTTTGCATTGTCAAAAGTCCCGAGATTTGAAGCTCGCGCAAAAAGGTCAATGACATGGCTGTCAACAAAATAATTCCCCAAACTATAAGATTTATCCAAACTCTCGTCATTGTCTGCCATGATTGTGTAAAACTCATTCCAGTCCAAAGCATGATTGTCTCTCATCATCGAGAACATCCAGGCAGTGATGTGATATCCAGCACTATCTTGGATTTCTCTATTATATCCTGCTGTATCGTGATAATCATTAGCAACATAACCTGCCCAATTATAGCCTGCACCCCCTTGATAAATATAATAATCTGCTGTTTCTTGATTTATATCTCCTTTCTCTGCCAGTACATTAAACTCGTAATATTTGGAAAATCCTTCAGTTATCCAAGGTCTCATATGTATTGAAAAAGGATTAATAGCATGAAGTGCTTCGTGCAAAGGTGTTCTCATATAATTCCACTGGTCTCCTAATTCTCCTGGATTATTATAATCTGGTACCCCTTCGTTATAAGTAGGAAGTTGGCAAACACTATGGTCTGAAAGATTATAATATAATTTTACATAAGCTGTTCCAGGATGAGCATATCCCTCTGAACAAAATTGGGTTGAATTGACATACATTTGTAGTTTTGTCCCATAAAACTTTTCAGAACTCCAGCCTGTCTGCGACTCCAACATTAAATACCTTTCCTCAAACTCATTAAAATAATTGTTTAATTCAGCGGTATTGGCTGCATAATAATCGCTATCTACATAAACATCAAATCTATTATAAGGAATATGTATCCAAGAAGATGAAGCTTTGTTTAAGATATTGCTACCCCCATTACTAGTAATTTCTTTTCCTTCAGAAAAAACCTCTGGCTTATCAACAATAATAGGCATCTCTTTGCCGTCAACAGTTATTGTCATTTTATCATAATTGACAATCATTTCAAATCCATTAGTTCCCTTGACAATTTCTATATTTTCTTTAGGCGCAGGAATTGTCTCAGAAGGAGTTGACAATTTTGTTGCTGTCTTTTTCTGCAAAATTGGGGTTTCCAAAACTCCTCTGTCGAATATAGCTAGTTGATTTGCATTTCCTGTAACACTATTAATAACTCTCTCTCCAACACTTCCCTCATTGTTCAATCCAATAATAAACATAAAGCCAGTATTTATGACTAAAAGTAAAGAAACCAATACTGCTAGGGTCATTACTTCTCTTTCCATAAAATAATAGTATGGTTCAGATTATTTAAGCCTTTTGGTTGGAATGCTTTGTCCGGAGTTAGCATATTTTGAAGGTTGATTTGTCTTTTTAAGCTCTA
>CAZFNY010000056.1:0-5380 GCA_964520275.1 Candidatus Woesearchaeota archaeon
CTTTTTTAGCTTCTTGGATCAATTCTTTAAGATGGTTTGAAATATTTAATCTTCCTTTAATTGCAGCAGAAAGGTCTTCTCTTTTTGCAGGGTTTATCCCGCCTTTGTATAATGCTTCTAACTGTGTGAATTCCTCTGTCTCTTTTACTTTCAAGAGAGAGTCTATTCTTTCTTCTGCATCTTTTCTGACATTGTTCTTAAGCTTTTCAAGAATTATTTTTGGCTTTACTCCAAGATATTTTACCGGCTTTCCAAGCTTGACTATTGCAAATCCTTTTTTCTCCAGGCTTTCAAGGACATCATAAGTCCTGGATCTTGGAACTCCAGACACGTCAGCAACCTCTCCTGCAGACGCAACTCCTTTTCCAAGCAAAGCTAACCAGACTTTTGTTTCGTAGATATTAAGGTCAAAATAATCCTTAATCTTGGCTATTAATTCATGTTTTACGAGCATTTTATTTTTTCCCTACCTTTCCTTCAAGTTGAGATATTAAAGAATCTAATTGAGGTTTAACTTCTTCATATGGTTTCCCAACAAGCTCTAATTGGTCAATTATTAAGTTATATTGCTCATCAGAGATACCATGTTGACTAAAAAATAGAGTTCTAGAATTTTTTACACATAATATTTCTTCCTCTTCAAAACTTGAATAACTTCCATTACCTATCTTAAAATCTGTGTTACCCTTCCTGTCTTTACTAATAAGACGATACATTTTCCATGCTGTTCTGTTTTGTCCCTTATTCATAGTAGTTTCATATGGCACCTATTTATAAATCTTTCTATTTGTTACTTTTTTGTAGTGAGAACATAATGGCAAAATTTATAAGGTGGGAAAAATAGAGAAGAAGTATGAAAGAAAACAAAGGTTTTGGGTTGCCCCAAAAATCAGAAGAGTATGATATATACAGAAAGAAGTATGTTAGAGTTGATTGTGTACACAATTCTTATGTTGGAAAATTGATAGAGTTAAAGAGTGATTGTCTTTTATTAATGCCTGTGGTGGTTTTATGAAAATTTGTCAAACATAGATGGGTCTACACTATATAAAGCCAAGATAGAAAGAGAAATTCCAACTACTGTATCAAGGGAAAACATAGAAGGTGTAGAATTTATAAGAGGGGGTTATATTGAAGAACTTGTTAAAAGCATTAATTTGGTAGTTCCGAAAGAAGCAGAAAAATCAACTAATCCTAAGAATTAGAAAACCAAATAACTCAAAATCATGGCTGCGAAGATTCCTGCGGTTATGAAAGGCATTGCTGGATAAAACTTCTTTTTCTCAGCGTAGAAGAACAAATATCCCAGCCCGAGAGTTGCTCCTGCAATCACCATCAAAGCATGGCCAATTCCAAAACTCTTTAACATGACTCCTGCAGTGATTATTGGGAATATAATATCGCCTCCGCCTAAAATTGCGAGGTTAATCTTTATTTTTTTCTTTTTAAGGTCTGATTTTTTCATTTTTTGAATCTGAGCACGAACTTTTTTAGAGGCGTATGGAACAAAAAATCCAGAAAATACTTTTAGCTTGTTTATCTGGTATTTTGCCATTTTCTGCATTATTCCCGAGTGCCAGACAGCCCAGATATCATAAGCTGAAATCAAGATAAGAAGGATTATTATTGTCCACATATTCAGCAAAGGAACAAATACAGCTGCAATTCCTGGGTAAACAAATAATTCAGTAATATTATGAATCAAAAAGTTCCTCTTGAATATCTTGATAAATGCAAGAGGAAGGGCAATTACCAGAACAATCAGCGCCTTGTTTTTAAAATCAGGGGCAATAGAATTAAAACATATTCCCAGCGCGATTGTCACTACGACAAAAAACCAGATTTTTAAGATTTTTTCTGCATTGAATTTTGTCAGCAAAAATAAGAGAGTTATGGCTATTATAAAGGCAATTATTATAGACGGCAGAAAAGAAGTATAGAAATCTGTCTCTTTTTCGACCTCTGGAGGAGTCATACCATATGGAAGCTCATTGTTTCTATCGAGATAATGCTTGACTACATAAATTCCTATAAACTGCGTTACAACAAACAACAACAAAAGAAAAAATGTTATTTTTAAGTTATGCTTCATATGAAAACCTCCTGTGGGTTTTCCATCCAGCAACCTGCCGAATCTCTCTATTGCCTCCGACTGATTCGGATGAAATTTCCCTCTTAATGAAAGAATATAGTAAAAGGAGTTTTTAAAGGTTTCAAAAATTATCTCAGCCTTATACTCTCAAGAGCTCTTGGAACATTGGTCTCAACTCTATTAAGTTTGTAGAGAGAAGAAGCTAAATCCAGGGACTTTGAAACTTCGCCGTGGTTGATTATTATTCTTTTTGGCTTTGGCCTGATGTTATTGAAAAAAGCCAATAATTCGTTTCTTCCTGCGTGAGGAGACAAGCCTGTTAAGAGCTCTACCCTCATATTAACATCAATTGTTCTTCTTCCGCTATCATCCTCGACAACAACTTTTCTTTCCCCATCTTGAAGCTGTCTTCCAAGAGAGCCAGGGCCCTGATAACAGCTTAATATCATCAGGTTATTTTCATTTTCTGCAAAATTCTTGAAATATTCAACAGACGCGCCTCCTACCAGCATACCTGAAGTTGCAATCACAATACAAGGGCCTCCTTCAATCACTTTTTTCCTTTCTTGAGGAGAACCTATTCTTGAAAAGATATCTGATATGAAAGGATTTTTATCCTGGAAAATTTGCGAGCGGACTCTGGTACTTAAAAAATCAGGGTAGGCTGTATGAATTGCATTGATATCCCATATCATTCCATCAATATACATTGGAACTTTTGGCAGTTCTCCCAGCCTTATTGCTTCCTCAACTCTTAGGATTGTTTCTTGGGCATGACCTAATCCTAATTCAGGTATCAGGACTTTTCCTTTTCTCTCTATTGTTTCATTCACCATTTTTAAGAAAGTGGCTTCTGTATCTTTTCTTGGGGGGAGAACGTCATTCTTAGAACCATAGGTTGACTCTGTAATAACAGACTCTACTCTTGGGAAAGTTGTCACTGCCTGGTCCAATAAACGCGTTTTCAGATATTTAAAATCTCCTGTGTAAAGAAGATTGTGGGCGCCATTTCCAATATTAAGATGGACCATTGCTCCTCCCAAAACATGGCCCGAGTTGTAGAAAGTAAGCCTTACATCTGGAGTTACATCTGTTACTTCATTGAAATTCAAGCAGATACTATGCTTGACCATTTCTTTTATATCTGTAGAGCTGAATAGAGGTTTTGATGCTTGCTTATATGCAACTCCAATGAAATCTAAAGTTAATAAGGCTGCAATGTCTCGTGTAGGAGGGGTCATATAAACTGGCCCCCTATAACCCATCTTATAAAGATAAGGAAGCAGACCAACATGATCGAGATGAGCGTGGCTGATTATTACTGCGTCTAATCTTGTTAAATCAAATTCTGGAACATCTAATTGAGGGAATTTATCCTGTTCTTGAGCAGCAACATCTATTCCGCAATCAAGAAGGATTCTTGAATTAGGCGTCTGCAAAAAAATGCAACTTCTTCCTACTTGACGCGCTCCGCCTAAAAAAACAAGCCTTACCCACTCTTCTCTTTTGCTTGGGTCCCACTCCTCATAGATTTTTTTTCCAATAGAATTAAGGAATTTTCTCCTGTAATTGTTATTATCATAAAGCACAGCCCGTATGTTCTCTGTAATCTGGCTTTTTATCGCAGGCGATCTCTGGATTTGAGGTGTCCATAAAGTTGCTCTTCTAATCTCCTCCAAAATACTTCCCTGCTTTCCGATAACCATCCCGGGTTTTTTTGCCTCAATGACCACTATACTTCTTTGGGAATCAAAGATGATATTTGTAATTTCTGCGTCTGAAGGGACTATCTCTTTTATTTTTTTGAAAGTCTCTTCCTGATCTAAGAGAATCTTCTGGTCTGCTCTTAATTCAATCCTCTTTTTTATCTCATTGACTATTGTTTTTATCTTTGGCTCTCCTTCTTTGAAGAATTTTTCATTGTCTGTGTAAAGGACTATATTTGCTCCTTCAAAAGTTGCTTCTGTGATATTACTAGAAAGTTTTTCCTGTATATTCTTTAAAATATCCATATTAGAAATTATTGGTCAACAAACTCTGGTTTGATCTCTTGCTCGACTGCTTTTTTTATTCCCTCTTTTGTGATGGTGAAAATATCAATCCCGTATCCAGAGCCAGTATCTCTCTGAGTTGAGGACATTAAAGCTTTTTTTGCCAGCTCAATGCACTGCTTTATTGTGATGTTCTTGTCATATTCTCCCTCTAATAGGCCTAGAACAAAAGGCATTCCGCTTCCGAAATTTGCGTCATAATCTTCTATCAGATCAATATTTCCAGAAGGGTCAATGGAATAAAGCTCTGCATTTCCGTCCTCGTTGAGCCCTCCAATCAATGCGCCCATCTGGTCAGGCAACATTGACGGCCGTCTTATCTGTCCATAGATAATTGTCCCCAATAAACTTGCTGCTTGTTTCACAGTTGGTTGTGATCTTGATCTTAATTCTTTAAGCCTTAATTCTGCTTCTAAAAGCTTTGCTGTCCGCTGTATTGCAGACGATAACCCGCATCCAGAATAAAGAAGATAACTGCCTATTTTTTTTGTCTTTTCGGCATTTTTTTTCATGACTATGTTTCCTGCTGTTGACTGGCGGTCAGAAGCCATTACAACTCCGTCTTTGCAGACAATCCCTAATATTGTTGTTCCTGATTTCAAGATTGATTTGCTTAATTCTTCGTCCATATTATTTAATATTCACAGAATAATTCTTTTAGAATTTAATGAGATAGAGAAAGAAGTCTATTTAAAGGTTTCGGATTTTTGTTTTTTCCGGATTTAAGATTGGGATTCTTTGAAGGTAATCACTTAAAAGTTTCCTGTTCTCAAAGGTTATTTCAGAACCAGCAGTAATCTCAGCAAGATCAGAGAAAACAACTGGAGCATAAGTAGCTTCTATTGGCTGCTGAATTTCAGAATTTTCACAATCTTTCATTTGAGGGATTATATAAGTAGATATTCTTCTATTTGAATCAAAAAAAGCCCACATACCATAAACTCTCTTGCCATTAATCCACGGACCACTTCCAAAGCATACCTCATTAAATCCTTCATCAAGTTTTTCACTGAATAAATTAGTTAGATAATATTTTCCTAAAATCTCCATACAATTAGCTTCAAGTTCATTTATTTCAAATGTCATAAAAGGCTAAAGAGCAAAGGGTATTTAAATATTTCTATTTATTGTAATTTATTAGTAGTTACAAATAGGAAGGATTTAATCCTAAAAAACAATCTCTCCTCTTCTAAATGCGCTATAATCATTAATCATTTCTTCTTTGGAGGTTTTGTAT